>JBFFGP010000079.1:0-4724 GCA_041557435.1 Candidatus Deferrimicrobiaceae bacterium
GGCCGTTCCCTCGTCATGCTGGACACCCCCGGGCATGAGGCGTTCACCTCCATGCGGGCGCGCGGGGCCCAGGTTACGGACATCGTGGTGCTGGTGGTGGCCGCCGACGACGGGGTCATGCCGCAGACCGTGGAGGCGATCGACCACGCCAAGGCGGCGGGCGTCCCGATCGTCGTCGCGGTGAACAAGATCGACAAGACCGGCGCGCAGCCGGACCGGATCCGGCAACAGCTCTCCGAACACGGGCTGGTCCCCGAGGAATGGGGCGGCCAGACCCTGTTCGCGAACGTCTCGGCGAAGAAGAAGGTCGGCATCGACTCCCTGCTGGAACTCGTCCTCCTCCAGGCGGATGTTCTGGAACTCAAGGCGAATCCCCGAAAGTTCGCCCGCGGTACGGTGATCGAGTCCCGTATCGAGAGGGGGCGCGGTCCTGTCGCCACGGTCCTCGTGCAGGACGGCACCCTGAAGGTCGGGGACCCGGTGGTGAGCGGGACCCACTATGGTCGTGTCCGTGCCTTGATCAACTCCAAGGGAAAGCGTTTCCCGGAAGTTCCCCCGGGGACCCCGGTAGAGATCCAGGGGCTCAACGGGCTTCCCGCCGCCGGACAGAAGTTCGCCGTGCTGAGCGACGAGCGGACCGCTCGGCAGATCGCGATTCACCGGTTGGAAAAGGAGCGGGAGAAAGTGGTCGCCCGCCCGCGGTTCAGCCTGGAGGAACTCCACCGGCGAATCGAGGAAGGCGAGCTGAAGGGACTGAACATCGTCGTCAAAACGGACGTGCAGGGCTCCCTGGAAGCGCTCCAGTATGCGCTCAACAAGCTCTCGGGGGAGAAAGTCAAGGTGAACATCATCCACGGGGGAGTGGGGGGAATCTCCGAGTCGGACGTGATGCTTGCCTCGGCATCTACGGCCGTCATCATCGGGTTCAACGTTCGGCCGGAGACGAAGGGTGCCGACCTCGCCGAGCGGGAGCAGGTCGATATCCGCCTTTACTCGGTCATCTACGAGGTGGTGGAGGATATCCATAAGGCGATGGAGGGGATGCTCGATCCTTCCTTCCGGGAGATGTCGGTGGGCCGCGCGGAAGTGCGGAACACGTTCCACATCTCGCGGATCGGAACCATCGCGGGTTGCTATGTCCTCTCCGGCAAGATCACACGGAACGCGACAGTCAGGCTGCTGCGCGACAGCGTGGTCGTTCACGAAGGGAAACTCGCCTCGCTGAAGCGGTTCAAGGACGACGTCCGCGAGGTCGTCGAAGGATACGAGTGCGGGCTCGGACTGGAAAACTTCAACGACGTCAAGATTGGCGACCAGATCGAAGCATTCGTGATGGAGAAGGTCGTCGAGACCCTTTCGTAGACGATTTCGGTGGGGCGGGGCGGTCGGGGAATGCTGGTCGCGGTGCTGGTGGCCGACCTTCTGTTCCCCGGGTCCGAATCCCTCAAGGACAAGCGAAGACGACTTTCCGGCCTGACGGGAAGGATCCGGGCGGGGTTCCCGGTCTCCGTGGCCGAAGTCGGGTTTCAGGATCTGAGGCAGCGGGGGAGAATCGGCGTTGCCCTCGTCACAACGGACTCCCGTCTGGCCCGGTCGATCCTGGACCGGATCGCGGACGTGGTCGGGCGGGACGGCGAAATCGAGATGACCGACCGCTGGATCGAAATCCTTCCGATGGATGACAGGGAAGCATGAAAGGACAAGGAGACCGTCCAGCGCGTGTGGCGGAAAAGATCCGGGAGGAGGTCTCCCTGATCCTCCTGCACAGGGTGAACGACCCCGGGTTGGGGGGGGTTACGGTCACCGACGTCACCATGACCGGCGACCTGAAGGTCGCCCGGGTTCACTATTCCGTCCTCGGGGAGGAAGAAGACCGCATTGCGGCCCGGGACGCGCTCAGGCGGTCCCGGGGATACATCCGGAGGGAACTGGGAAGGGTTTTGCAGATGCGGTACTCTCCCGAAATCACCTTCCATTACGACGCATCCTTCGAGAAAAGTGCCCGGATCGCCAGCCTTCTCAGAAAGGTGACGGAGGAGACTCCCCGTGAGGAATGACCTGGAAGCGATCTGCCGTCTCTTCCGGGAAAAGAACCGTTTCCTGATTGCCTGCCACGAGAACCCGGAAGGGGACGCCATCGGTTCGGAACTTGCTCTCGCCCTCGCCCTTCGGAAGATGGGCAAGACCGCGACTGTGTTGAATTCGGATCCCGTCCCCGAAAACCTGATGTTCCTTCCCGGTTCCGACACGGTCACGTTCGAGGCGGACGGTTCTTCCCACGAGGTGGCCGTCGTCGTGGACTGCGGGTCCCCCGAGCGGACCGGGCACGTCCAGTCCGAACTGCTAAAGTGCCCGATCATGGTCAACATCGATCATCATTCCACCAATAGCTTGCAAGGGGATTACTGCCTGATCGATCCCGATGCTGCGGCGACCGGGATCCTGATGCACCGGATCCTCACCGCTTTGGGGGTCACGATCGATCGCGACATCGCGGTGAACATATTCGTTGCGGTAATGACGGACACCGGCTCCTTTCGCTATTCGAACTCCTCCCCGGAAGCCTTCTACGTGGCAGGCGACATGGTGCGGGTCGGGTTCGACCCCTGGGAGGTGGCGGAAAAGGTCTACGAGACCCAGACCGCCGGGAAACTCGGGCTGCTCGGGAGGGTCCTCGGATCCCTGGAACTCGCAGCGGGCGGCAGGGTAGCCGCAATCACAACGAACAAGAAGGACCTCGACGATTTCTCCGCCACGAAGGATCATCTCGAGGGGGTCATCAACTATCCTCGTTCCATCGCCGGCGTCGAGGTTGCCGCGGCGTTTCGCGAAGAGGAGGCCGGAGAGTACCGCGTGAGTTTCCGCTCCAAGGGGAATGTGGATGTGTCCGCCATTGCGTCCGCACTGGGCGGGGGAGGACACCGCAACGCCGCGGGCTGCACCGTTCTGGGCTCGCTGGACGAGGTCAAGAGACGGGTCTTCGGCATGCTGGAGGCCGCTCTCCCGTGATGTCGGCCGACGGCGTGATCGTCCTGGACAAGCCGTCCGGGATCACTTCCTTCCGGGCCGTGGAGCGGGTCAAGCGCGTGTTTCGGGGAAGGAAATGCGGCCACGCAGGGACTCTTGACCCGATCGCCACCGGGGTGCTGCCCGTCTGCGTGGGCAGGGCCACCAAGATCGCCGGGTACCTTGCCGACCAGGAAAAGGAGTACGACGTCTTTTTCCGGTTCGGAGTCGAAACGGACACCGGCGACTCCGTGGGAAGGCAGATCGGCGCCACCCCGGGGAAATATGCGGAAGAGGACGCCGTGCAGGCCGCGATCGCCGGCCTCGTCGGGGAGTGGGACCAGGTTCCCCCGGCCTTTTCGGCTGTCAAGGTGGCCGGAACCCGGGCATACGACCTCGCGCGACAGGGGAAGACCGTCGAGCTCGCAGGCAGGAAGGTGAACGTATATGAGGGCAAGGTCCTCTCCTGGTCCCCGGAAGGATTCCGGGCTTTCCTGCGCTGTTCGAAAGGGTTCTACGTGCGGGCGCTGTCACGGGATCTGGGGTCCGCCCTGGGGGTTTCGATGACCGTTTCGGGGCTGCGCCGCCTGAAGAGCGGCCCCTTCCGGATCGAGGAGTCGATTTCCCTCGCCGACCTCGTTGCGGCCGGCAAGCGCGGCGAGGCGCCCGGCTCCCTGGTTCCGATCGAGCGTGCCCTTGCCGGATTTCCCCGGCAGGAGATTCCGTCCGAGGCTGCCGCTGCCGTGCGGCAAGGACGGTCGCCCGCCGCGTGGCTCGAGGGGAGATGCGGGGTGCGGAAGGGGGAGATTGTGCTTCTTACCTCCGGGGAGGAAGGTCCGGTTGCGCTGGTGGAACGTGCCGCCGCAGGCGTCTGGAGGATCTTGCGGGGCATATGAATTTACTTCCCCAAGGGGATATGGTATAAGCGAACAATATCTCCGGGGATTTATGGTGTTCGTGATCATGGAAAAAGGAAGGGGAGAGATGAGCGTAGTAACGGAGAGGAAGAAGAATCTTATCGGGAAATATCGGCTGCACGATTTGGACACCGGATCGCCCGAAGTGCAGATTGCTCTCCTGACGGAGCGGATCAACATGATCACGGACCATCTGAAGACCCACTCCAAGGATTTCAATTCCCGGCGGGGATTGCTGAAGCTTGTCGGGCAGAGGCGACGTCTGCTCGACTACCTGAAGTCGAAGGAGTCGATTCGTTACAAAGCCGTCGTGGAAGCGCTCGGCCTGCGCAAGTAGTCTGGGAATACTATCCACAAGAATCCGCCCTCCAAGGGGCCATCAAGAGGGGATGAAAAAGTAGTGGGAAACGTGTACGATACGGAACTGTCTGGAAGACAATTATCCATTGAAACCGGTGAGTTAGCAAAGCAGGCGGGCGGCGCGGCCGTGGTGAGGTACGGAGAGTCCGTGGTTCTGGTTACCGCTTGCGTTTCCGAAACCCCCCGCCCGGGAATCGACTTCCTTCCCCTTGTCGTCGACTATGTGGAAAAGACGTCCGCCGTCGGGAAGATCCCGGGAGGCTTCTTCAAGAGGGAAGGGAGGTTATCCGAGTTCGAGATCCTCACCTCCCGGATGATCGACAGGCCGATCCGTCCCCTCTTCCCGAAAGGGTTCTACAACGAGATTCAGGTGATCGCCACGGTCCTCTCGGCCGACAAGGTGAACGACACGGCGGTACTCGCCATGATCGGGGCCTCCAC
>JBFFGP010000080.1:0-4683 GCA_041557435.1 Candidatus Deferrimicrobiaceae bacterium
CCCCCGCGGGGAGAAGCGGAAGATCCTGGGAGCGCTTTGGGATTCGAGCGTCTTCCCGAACCGGGCTCCCGACGGGAAAGCCCTGATCCGCACGATGGTGGGGGGCGTGCGGGCCCCCGCGCTTGCGGCCCTGCCTCACGCGGAGATTCTCGAACTCGTCCGCTCGGAACTCACGGTTACGATGGGGTTGACCGCCGAGCCGATCCTCTCCCGGACCTTTTTCCACGAGAAGGGGATTCCCCAGTACCTCGTGGGCCACGGGAAGGTGCTCGGGCGGATCGAGGAACGACTCGCCGCCAACCCGGGGATTTACCTGAACAGCAATGCCTACCGGGGAATCGCCCTGAACGACTGTGTGTTACAATCCCGGTTGACCGCGGAAAGAATCGCGAGGGATTTATCAACGCAGTGACTCGGCCGGTATTACTCGGGATTCTCGCCCGGGCTTTCCTCACGTTAACGATTTACCAGATCCGGGAAGAGGGGGGGCAGGAAGGCGATCCGCTTCCATCCTTCCCCCTTTTTAACCGGCTCCGTCTCCAGGCTCCCGAAGAAGGTGTCCAGGACCGCCGCCCGCTCCTGGGCCAGGGGAGGGGTACAGTAGTCCTCCTCCTCCCAGACGGCGGAGCCGTCCTCCCGCAGGCGGGCGTTGCGTAAAGAGAGGGTAATCGCCATGCCGAAAGGGCGCAAGGCGACGAATGCGGCCCGCCGGAGAAGGTTTCGAAGCTCCTCCATCCGCTCCGACACCGGGATCGCGGTTACCAGGTAGTACGCCATGCCCTTACGATGAATCCCGGGGCGCCTGGTTCCGGCCTTTCCCGACTCTGCCCCGGGAGAGGAAATCCGGCGATCCGGGCACAGGCCCCGAGCCGGGCGGCTCTCGCGTCGAAGACTTTTTCGCATCCCGATCCCTTTAGATACAACCATCTCCGTTTTCGCTGGCGATCCCCACGACCGGGGGGGGGCGACCCCGGGAAGCCCGTGTACTACAATATCGGCATGCCGTAGCGGGTCCGTTTTAATCCTTAGGTGATGCAGGACCATATTGGGAGGCAGGCCATGGGTCACATCCGGAAAGGGCAGGGGGTGTACGGGAGGCTCCAGAAGCGTCTCGACCGATTTCCTATCGGGGCACCGCCCGCACCGGCCCTCTACGAAATCCTGAAACGTCTCTACACGGAGGAGGAGGCGGAGATCGCGTGCCGGATGCCGATCCGGTTCACGGACATCGCCGGCATCGCCCGCCGCGCCGGGAAGAGCCCGGACGCCCTGCTTCCGGTCCTTGAGCGGATGGCGGAAAAAGGGCTTGTGATGGATTTCGAGCACAAGGGGGAGGTCAAGTACATCCTTTCGCCCACCTTTCTCGGCTTCTTCGAGTTCGCCTTCATGCGCGTCCGCAACGACATCCCCCAGAAGGAACTTGCCCGGTACATGGTCGAGTACGCACATGACAAACCGGACCTTGCCCGTTCCGTCTTTGCGGGAAAGATCCAGTTCGGACGGCCGCTGGTGCACGAGACGGCCGTAGATCCGGAAGACGCCACGCGGATCCTCGACTACGAGCGGGCGACCCACATCGTCCGGGAAGCTTCGGTGTGGGCGGTATCGCTTTGCTACTGCCGGCACGTCATGCAACACGAGGGGAAGGCCTGCGCGCAACCGATGGAGGTGTGCACCACATTGAACGCCGCGGCCGATTTCCTCGTTCGCCGGAGACTCGCGCGGAAGATCTCCCGGGAAGAGGCATTGGATATCTTCGCGGCCACGCGCGAGGCGGGTCTCGTCCACATTGGGGACAACGTGATGCGCCGCCCCGCCTACGTGTGCCACTGCTGCGGGTGCTGCTGCGCCATGCTCCAGGCGATCAACCGGTTCCAGATGTTCGACGCCGTGGTCACCTCCCCGTTCCTGGCGGAAATCGACGCAGGCAAGTGCACGGGATGCGGACTTTGTGCAAAGAAGTGCCCCGTCGGCGCCATCGAGATCCGGGGGGAGGAAAAGGAAGCAAAGGCGGCCGTCCACGGGGAAGCGTGCCTGGGGTGCGGCGTCTGCAAGCCCGCGTGCGCGAGAGGAGCGCTCCGGATGGATCCGAAGCGGGAACGGGTCCTCGTCCCGGAGAACGCTTGGCAGCGGGCGGTGCTCATGGCCATCGAGCGGGGGAAGTTCGCGAATTTTCTCTTCGACGATTTCGAAAGGCCGGACCACGCCGTATTGCGGGCCATCACGCGCATCGTGGTGGCCCTGCCGCCGGTAAAGAAGGCCCTGCTCGCCGGGCAGGTTAACTCCCGGTTTTTCCGGGCACTGGCGGGATGACCTCCTGCATGCCATGGTGAATCGTCTCCGGGGGGGAGGGAACCGGGCTAATTCCGGGACGCCCGCCGCCGATCCCGCACAGGTTTTCCGCTCCGCTTCCGGGGCGACGGGCGCAGTGCTGCTCGAGACGCAAAAGCCCGAGGTGAGGGAACGGTTCTCCTACCTGTTCAGTTACCCAGAGCAAGTACTTGTATGTAGCGAGCCGGGGGACGTGCCTGCGCTCCTTTTGGAGGCAGGGGAGTGGCAGGTCAGGGGGTACGCCGTAGCAGGGTACGTTTCCTACGAGGCAGGGTTTGCCCTGGACCCCGTGTTCGCAAGGGAAGCGGATCTTATCCCACGGTGCTCCCCCCTCCTCTGGTTCGGCGTCTATCCTGGATACCTCCGGTTCGACCATCTCACCGGCCGCTGGGACTGCATCGGGCACGTCCCGGAAGATTGGACCGCAGCCGCCCCTTTAGCCTCCACCTCCCTTCCACGTGACAGGATCCCCGAGCCCCGCTTCTCCCTGTCGGAGAAGGACCATGGGGAGAAGGTGGAAGCGATCCGCGGGCTCATCGAGGACGGATTCCTGTACCAGGCCAACCTGACGGGGAAGTTCGTCTTCCCGTACTCCGGCGATCCCTATGCCTTCTACATGCGGCTGCGCGCCGCCCAGCCGGTGCCGTTCGGAGCTTTCCTGCGGACGGAGAAAGGATGCATCGTCTCCCAATCCCCCGAGCTCTTCTTTCGGGTCCGCGGGGGTCGTATCGAAACCCGCCCGATGAAGGGAACCGCCCCGAGAGGAATCTCCGAGGCGGAGGACCGAAAGACGGCCGCAGCTCTCCGGAAGGATCCCAAGAACCGGGCCGAGAACGTGATGATCGTCGACCTGCTCCGTAACGATCTTGGGAGACTGTGCCGTCCAGGTTCCATCCGTGTCGGACGCCTCTTCGAGGTCCAGAGATTCCGCACCTTGATGCAGATGGTATCCACGGTCTCGGGCGTCCTCGCGGAGCGCCAAACCCCTCTCTCCCTCTTCCGGTTCCTGTTCCCCTGCGGTTCCGTCACGGGCGCTCCCAAGATCTCCGCCATGCGTATCCTGCGGGGACTGGAAGAGGAGCCGCGCGGCATCTACACCGGCGCCATCGGGGCGATACTCCCCGGCGGGGACATGGCCTTCTCCGTGGCCATCCGCACGATCACGATCGGGGACGGCCGCGCCGAGGCGGGTGCCGGCGGCGGCATCGTCTGGGACTCAACCCCGGTGGACGAGTTCCGGGAGGTCCGGCAGAAAGCGCAATTTCTCCTCCATCCTCCCCTGGACTTCCATCTGGTCGAGACGTTCCTCCTTTCTCCGGACGGGACGTTCCGGCTCCTCGCCCACCATCTCCGCAGACTCGCCGCATCCGCCCGGTATTACGGATTCCGATATCGTCGGGAAACAGTTCTCTCCGCGTTGGAACATGCCGCGCGCAAGTGCAGGCAGGGCGGAAGGGGCCGAAGGAAAGTCCGCATCCTTCTCGGAAAAGGAGGAAAAGTATCGGTGGAGATCTCTCCGCTTGCCGGACCCGAGGACGGAGGAGAAACTGCCCCACTTCGGGTGACTCTCTCGGACGTCGCCGTCTCCTCCCGGGATCCCTTCGTGCATCACAAGACCACAAACCGCGCCTGGCGGGATGCGGAGCTTGGGAAAGCGCGGAAAGCGGGGTATGACGAGGTACTGTTCCTGAACGAACGAGGAGAACTCACCGAGGGCGCGATCACCAACGTCTTCCTTGAGATCTCGGGACGCCTTTATACCCCTCCTCCCTCTAGCGGTCTACTGGAAGGGGTGTTCCGGCGGCATCTTTTGAAGGACCGGCCGCTTCGCATTTCGGAGAGGGTTCTCATGCCAGAGGATCTGGGGAAGGCCGATCGGGTGTTTCTTACCAATTCCGTGCGGGGTATGCAGGAAGCCCTGCTGTCGGATCGGATTCGCGATTCTCTCGCAGGATGACAAGGGAGGATTCTATGAAGAGCTATCGGAAGGAGTTGTGGTTCAACATCCCGCAGCGGATGGAGTTCGTCAACATCACCGGGGACGTTACCGCGTGCCTGAAGGAAAGCGGGATCCGCGAGGGACTGTGCCTGGTAAACGCGATGCACATCACGGCATCGGTCTTCATCAACGACGACGAGGGGGGGCTGCACCAGGACTACAAACGCTGGCTCGAGGAGTTGGCCCCGCACGAGCCGATATCACGGTACCTGCACAACCGGACGGGGGAAGACAACGGGGATGCGCACCTCAAACGACAGGTGATGGGGCGCGAGGTGGTGGTCGCCGTAACCGGGGGGAAGCTCGACTTCGGCCCCTGGGAGCAGATCTTCTACGGCGAGTTCGACGGCCGC
>JBFFGP010000081.1:0-4624 GCA_041557435.1 Candidatus Deferrimicrobiaceae bacterium
GGTGAAAAGGATCCTGGTGGTAGACGACGAGGAGAACATCCGCGAGCTGTACCGGGACGAGCTCATCGAAGAGGGGTACGAAGTGGAGCTGGCCGGGGACGGACACGATGCGCTCGGGAAATTCGATACGTTCCGCCCGGACCTCGTGACGCTCGACGTGAAGATGCCCGGGCTTGACGGCCTCGAGGTGCTGCGGCGGATTCGCGAAAAGAGCGCTTCGGTCCCGGTCCTCCTGCTGACCGCTTTCGGGGAGTTCAAGCAGGATTTCACCACCTGGGCGTCGGATGCCTACATCGTGAAGTCCCACGACACGAAGGAACTCAAGGGCACCGTGCGGAGGCTTTTGGGGGGGAAATGACGGTCCTCTCGCTTCTCTACGAGGCGGTCTTCGGGAAGAAGATGCCGGAATCCACCCGGGAGGTGTCGCTTGCGGGGGCGCTGACCTCCGGGCTTTACGAAGTTTCGCAGGCGATGAGCACGACGACGGGCGATATGCAGAACAGCCTCAACCTGATCGCTTCCGCCGCCACATCCATCCTGCGCATGGAGAGGGTCGTGATCCTCCTCAAGGCGCGGGGGGAGGAGGAGCTCGTCGTCCGTGCGATGGCTGGGATCCCGCGGGGAAGGCAGTTCGAGAAGTACCGCCGGGAGATCCATGCCAACGTGTTCGCCCAGATCATGGCGAAAGGCGAGGGGATGATCGTTTCCGAGGCGCGGATCGGCAACAACAGGAAGCTGCTGCGCCTCATGCAGCGACTCGACGTCAAGGGGTTCCTGGGCGCCCCCATCCGGGGGCCTTCCGGAGTCATCGGGGTGATAGCCGCCGCCTCTCCCCTCGACCGGAGGGAGTTGACCGACGGCGACATGAAGCTCCTGTCCGTCATGGCGAACATCGCGGGGGTGGCGATCGAGAACGCCAATATGGTGGCAAGGCTGCAAGGGAAGGCGAAGAAACTCACGGCGATCTTCCAGGTCAGCCGGGCGCTGAACGAGGAAAGCGACCCGGGGGTCCTCTTCCAGCTCATCATCGACCACGCTACGGACCTGATGGGTGCCCCCAGCGGCTCCATGATCCTCATCGACAGGCCTTCCGGTGTGTTACGCATCCAAGCCGAACGGGGGCTCGGGCCGGAGGTAATGAAGGAGATCCTCCTGCGGATCGGGGAGGGGATCACGGGGTGGGTGGCCAAGGAAGGAAAGCCTGCGCTCGTCAGCGATGTGCGGGAGGATTCCCGGTACGTGGAGGCGAACCCGGACGTGCGGTCCGAACTTGCGGTTCCGATCAAGTGGGGGGACGAGGTCGTAGGCGTCTTGAACCTGGATCACTATATCCAGGACGCTTTCGGGGAAGAAGACCTGGAGCTCCTCACCGCCTTCGCGAACGTCGCCGCCGTGGCGCTCAAGAACGCAATGGTGC
Source organism: Candidatus Deferrimicrobiaceae bacterium (assembly GCA_041557435.1). Classification (GTDB taxonomy): domain Bacteria; phylum Desulfobacterota; class Deferrimicrobia; order Deferrimicrobiales; family Deferrimicrobiaceae; genus JBFFGP01. The sequence continues at coordinate 1,418 of JBFFGP010000081.1, forward strand.
TTGACGGGGGAGGGGAAGAAGTTCCATGATGGCCTCCAAAGCTCGCCCCAAAAGAATTCCCCCGAGTCGGAATATTCCTCATGGGAGGCGGATGCCTTCCCTATTATTGAAGAACGTTCGGGATCAACAATGGGAAACGCCGTAATCATCGCCAGGCCCTTGTGGCCCGTACTCCGCCGCGCCGCCCAAGTGTTGGCGGCGGACGGGTACAGGATCGAGGAGACTTCCTCCTGGTCCAGGCTCCTGGACTCCGGGCTCTCCGTAAGCCTTTTGTCCGGCATCATGTTGGGGGAGCACGGGGAAACGGAGGAGGAACTCGAGGTCATTCGAAGGTTCCGGCAGAGGAAGGGGGCCCAGGGCGTGCCCATCATCCTGGTGGGAGGGATGAACGCCCTCCTGCGGGCCGAGAAGTTCCGGTCCTCCGGCGTGGATATCGTGCTCCCCGCCGATATCCCCCCGGGCGACCTCATCGAGCGGGCAAAGCCCCTCCTGCGCTACGGCTCCCTGTACCAGTCGTTGTCGGAATCGAACCGGGAGCTCCGCGAGCTCTCCATGCGGGACGACCTGACGGGGCTTCCCAACCGGAGGCACTTCGCCCAGGATCTCGACCGGAATGTCGAAATGGCACGCCGAATCGGGCGTTCCCTGTCGTGCATCATAGTGGACATCGACGATTTCAAAAGGATCAACGACGATTTCGGGCACCCCGAGGGAGACAGCTTGATCCGTCAGTTCGGAACTGTGATGCAATCGGCGAAACGAACCTACGACACGGTGGCTAGGCTGGGGGGCGACGAATTCGCCTGGCTTCTCGTGGACGCCACTCCGGATCAGGCGCTTCACGCCGCGGAGCGGGCGCAACGGGTGGTGAACGAGAGAGTGTTCGAAATCGCCGCCAGTCCGGTGAAGATCACCGCCACCTTCGGCGTTTCCTCCCTCCTGCCGGGCGTGGAGATAAGCGCCGATGACCTTGTGGGGAACGCGGATCGGGCATTATACTGGGGGAAGGAAAGCGGGAAGAACGTCGTCCGGTTCTACCCGCCGAAAAAAGGGAATAGCGATGCAGAGACAGATACTTACATATCCTGACCCATTCCTGTCGATGAAGGCGCTTCCCGTCCAGGGCGTGGACGGGAGAATCCGCGAACTGGTCCGCGACATGTTCGAGACGATGTACGCCGCGAACGGTGTCGGGCTGGCGGCACCCCAGATCGGAGTGGGAAAGCGCGTGATCGTGGTGGACGTCTCCCCGGTGGACGAGGAGGCCAGGCCGATTGCCCTCGTGAATCCCGAGATTGCAGAAAAACAAGGCTGGATCGAGGGGACGGAAGGGTGCTTGTGCATCCCCGGCGTCGAGGGACAGGTGATGCGACACGAGTCCGTCGTCGTCCGGGGAAGGAACGAGAACGGCGACCCGGTCACCGTCGAGGCGCACGGAATCCTGTCCCGCGCCCTGCAGCACGAGATCGACCACCTAGATGGCATCCTGTTCATCGACAGGCTCGTAACCCCTGCAGCAACAGCGAAGTAATGCCCCCATACCGCGTGGTTTTCATGGGAACCCCGGAATTCGCGGTTCCCTCGCTGGCCGCGCTTGCGCGCGCCGAGGAGGTGACCCTCGTCGTAACCAATCCCGACCGGCCCGCCGGCCGGGGACAAGCGCTCACCGCTCCCCCGGTGAAGCGGGAAGCCATGCGGCACGGGATCCCGGTCTTCCAGCCGGAGAAGGTGAGGCACCCGGAGTCGGTTGCGCGGATCGCCGCCGAACAGCCTGACCTGATCATCGTAGTAGCGTACGGACAGATCCTCCCCCAGCAGATCCTCGATATCCCGAAGCACGGGTGCATCAACGTGCACGCTTCTCTTCTTCCCCGATATCGGGGGGCGGCGCCGATCAACTGGGCGATCGCCAGGGGCGAGACGGTGACGGGCGTGACGATCATGAAGATGGACGCCGGGATGGACACGGGGCCGATGCTGCACGTACGGGAGATTCCGATCGGGGAGGAGGATACGGCGGAGAAAATGTTTTCCAAGCTTTCCGCCCTCGGCGCGGAGGCCTTGACCGAAGCCTTGGGCAAGCTCCGCGAAGGGGCTCTCTCCGAGATGCCTCAGGACGCGGCGTTGGCTACGTACGCCCCGATGATCAAAAAGGAGCACGGACGGATCGATTGGGGGAAACCCGCCCGGGAGGTGCGAGACTTGATCCGGGGGATGACCCCGTGGCCTTCCGCACACACGGACCATGCCGGGAAGCCGCTGAAGGTCCTCGCCGCCTCGGTCCGGGAAGGGAAGGGGGAGCCCGGCGAGATTCTCGCGATCGACCGGGACGGGATGGTGGTAGCCTGCGGCGAGGGGGCCGTCCTTCTGGACAAGGTTCAGCCCGAGGGGGGGAGGGCGATGTCTTCCCGGGAATACGCACAGGGCCGCCGCGTGAAAAAGGGGGACCGGTTATCTCGGTAAGAAGAGCGGCGCTTCGGATCCTTTCCCGGGTGGACCGGGAAGATGCGTACGCGGACATCCTCCTCGAACGGGCACAGCGTTCGTTTCCCGATCCGAGGGACCGGGCGCTGCTCACCGAGCTTGTCATGGGGACGCTCAGACGTCGCGGCACCCTCGATTTCACCCTCTCCTCCCACCTCGCCCGTCCGATCGAAAAGACCGACGCCGTCGCACGCAACGCCCTGCGACTGGGCGCCTACCAGCTCCTCTACACGCGCGTGCCCGAACGGGCGGCGATTTTCGAGACCGTGCAGACGGTGAAGACGGCACGGGGGGAGAGGATCGCCGGGCTGGTCAACGCGATCTTACGAAAAATGGTGCGGGCGGGCAAGCCGCCGGCACTCCCGGCGACCGAGGAGGCGGAACGCCTCGCCGCCGAGCTTTCCGCTCCGCCTCCTCTCGTGTCCGCCCTTTCCCGGTCGCTGGGAAGGAAAGAGGCGGCCTCGTTCCTTTCCGCCTCGCTTGTGAAGCCACCGTTCGTTGTCCGGGCGAATCCTTTCCGCGTCACCCGGGATGCCCTGCTTGCACGGCTTGCCCGTGCGGGATTGGCTCCCTCCCCGTGCCGCTTTGCGCCGGACGGGATCGTTCTTTCCGAGCCGGGCGGCGTGCACGCAGATCCGGGATTCCGGGCGGGGGAATACCTGGCGATGGACGAGGGAGCGCAACTGATCGCACCGCTCCTTGGGCCCAGACCGGGAGAAGATA
>JBFFGP010000082.1:0-4613 GCA_041557435.1 Candidatus Deferrimicrobiaceae bacterium
CCGGAGCCACCGTCATCCCGCGAGTTCCTTTTCTGCCCCAGGAGGAGGATACGTGCGGCCCCTCCTCTCTTGCGATGCTTCTTGGGTTTTTCGGTGAGGACGTAAAGACCGCGGAGATTGTTCGGGAGACGAGAACCGCCGGGCTCCGGGGTACGCTCATCACCGATCTGGCGATGGCCGCGAGGCGGAGGGGGTTCGAGGCGGAGGTCGTGGACATCGACCTTGCTCGCCTGCGGGAAAGGATTTCGGAGGGAATTCCCGTGATCCTGCTGGTCGATCTCGGAACGTGGGTCTTGACCCGCCCGCACTATATGCTGGTGTTCGGCATGACTGCCGAGGGGGTGGTGGCCCACTCGGGCAGGGAGGAGGGGAAGGTGATCCCCTTCTCCACGCTGGACGCTCAGTGGGCGAAAATGGGACGGCTGGCAGTTATCGTGCAACAGGGGGGAAAGTGACCGGCCGGAGGAGGAGACCGCTCGATCCCCGGAAAGGATTCCCGTGGCTTGCACTTCTCTTCTTTCTCCTGTCCGTGGTCTTCGCGGAGACAGGGTGCGGGAGGATGCCCCGTATCATCGTCCTTACGGACCCCTTAAGCGCGGAGGAGCACGTCGAACTTGGCGTGGCGTACGAAAGGAACGGGGAATTCGACCTCGCGATACGGGAGTACGAGCGGGCTCTCCGGAAAGAAAAGGAGTTTTTCCAGGCCCGGGTGAACCTGGGCAACGTTTTGCTGGCGAAGAAGGAGTACGGAAAGGCAAGGAGGGAGTATCAGAAGGCGCTTACGATCCGGCCCGGCGATTCCGAGGCGACGAACAACCTCGCCTGGACGGCGATTCTTTCCGGCGAGCATAGAGAGGAAGCAGTGGAGAAGATGGAAGCGGTCCTCTCCCGCCCGGAGAACCGCAGCGCGACACTGTACGACACGCTCGGGGTGCTGCGGAGGCGCCTGGGCAAGTTGGCTGCCGCGGAAGAGGCCTTCACGGAAGCGGAACGGCTCTGCCTCGAAGCGGAAGGAGATGGGTGTTCCAAGGAGATTCTCCGCGAAATCCGGGTCCACCGTTCGGAGGGGGAAGGGAGAATCCCCTCCTCCGCACCACCCCCTCTGGTACAATAATAAAATGTTGCGCGACCCCTTCGGCCGGGGGATCGATTACCTCCGGCTCTCCATCACCGACCGGTGCAATCTCCGCTGCGTGTACTGCATGCCCCCCGCGGGGATTCCCCTGAAACCGGTTTCGGATATCCTCACATACGACGAGCTGGTCACGATAACGAGGGTGGCGGTCTCCCTGGGGGTAGGGAAAGTCCGCATTACGGGAGGCGAGCCCCTTGTCCGGCGCGGCGTCGTCCCTTTCGTGCAGCGGCTGTCGCGCATCCCGGGGATCTCCGACCTGTGCATGACGACGAACGGGATCGGATTGGGGACGCTCGCGGTTCCTCTAAAGGAGGCGGGACTTTCGCGCGTCAATGTGAGCCTCGACACGATCCACCGCGACCGATACCGGGAGATCACCCGCCGCGACCTCCTTCCGGAGGCGTTGGCCGGAATCGACGCGGCGATCGACGCTGGCCTTTCCCCCGTAAAGATCAACGTGGTTCTACTGCACGGCCTCCTGCCAGGGGAAGTGGACGATTTCCTCTCCCTGGCGAGGGAGAAGCCGGTCGATGTCCGGTTCATCGAGCAAATGCCGACCGGCTGTGTTCCTTCCGGAGGATACCTCTCCGCAGAGGGGGTCCGTGACCGCATCCTCTCCTTGCCCGGCGTCCGGGTAGCAGGCGGCGCCGGTCCTTCCGCCGCCGTGACCTTCGAGGTTCCGGGGTACGCGGGGAGACTCGGGACGATCTCGCCCCTTTCGCGCAAGTTCTGCCCCGACTGCAACCGGCTTCGCGTCACCGCCGACGGCCGCCTGCGCAGCTGCCTCTTCGGGGGCAAGACGCTGGACCTGAGAAAGGTCCTGCGAGATGAGGGCGGCGACGTGGCGGTGGCAGGCCTGTTTCGGAAGGCGGTAGCCGGCAAACTCGCCGGTCACGGTGTTTGCGGCTCGGCTATCTTACCCGAGCCGATGTCCAGGGTTGGCGGCTGACCGGGGCGCACGTCCCTTGTTCCCCCCCATTCACCCGGATCTCCGGTTCCACAATTACGCCTCCTACCTGCGGAGACGGATCGGCGGGGCCGCGGCGCGAATCAGCGTTGACGGCGGGTTCACCTGCCCGAACCGGGACGGTACCCGGGGCACGGGAGGCTGCCGGTACTGCAACACCGACTCCTTCAGCGGCGGGATCCTGTTCCCGGGGCTTCCGGTCGAGGAGCAGGTCCGTCGGACGATCCAATCCCCCGGGAGGCACCGCAACGCGAGGCACCTTCTTGTCTACTTCCAGCGGTTCAGCAACAGCTACGCGCCCCCGGAAGAGCTGGACCGGATATACCGCACCGCTTTCTGCCATCCCGACATTGCCGGGATCATCGTGGGCACCAGGCCCGACTGCCTAGGCTCGGAGGCGCTCGACGTGCTGGAGGATATCGGGCGGGAAAAGTACGTCTGCGTCGAGATCGGGCTCCAGTCGAGGTCCGACGCCGTTCTTGCGAGGGTGAACCGCGGGCACACCGTCGACGAGTTCGTGTCCGCCGTTGCCTCGGTGCGTGCCCGGAGAATCGATACCGGGGTGCACCTGGTCTATGGTCTTCCGGGGGATACGCGTGAGAACTTCGTCGAGACGGCCGGCTTCCTCTCCGACCTCGACGTGCAGGGGGTAAAGCTTCATCATTTCCACGTCGTGGCCGGAAGCGCGATGGCGCGGGATTGGAGGATTGGAATCGTGAGGGTGCCGGAATACGGAGAATACGTTTCCGCCTGCGCGGATTTCCTGGAACGGCTATCCCCGGAAATCACGGTGCTCCGGTTGATCGGATCGGCGCCTCCCGGGATGCTGATCGCCCCCCTCTGGGAGGCGGGGGGCAGGGAGATGGCGCGGGATGTGGCGGGCGAACTGCGAAGGAGAGGCACCTGGCAGGGCGCCCTCCGGTAGGGCGGCGGGAAAGGAGAAGAGATGGACACCACGCAGAAGGAATATCTTCCCCACTCGTCCCGGTGCTTCATCTGCGGGGACGAGAACGGGTGCGGTGTTCGCACCCGGTTCTTCGTCGAGGGGGACGCCGTGCGGACGCGCGTGGCCCTTCCCCGCCACGTCAACGGATACAAGGACGTAGCCCACGGCGGCGTCATCGCGGCTCTACTGGACGAATCGATGGGGTGGGCTGCGACCGTGTTCGGGAAACGGCACCCGATGTACCTCACGGGGGAGTTGACCGTAAAGTACCTCTCCCCGGTTCCGGTCGGGGAGGAGATCGAGATCGTGAGCCGCCTCGAGGAGGATTCGGGAAGGATCGCGTACAGCACCGGGGAACTTATCTGCGGGGGGAGGATCTGCGTGAGGGCGAGGGGGAAGTTCCTCCCGATGAGCCGGGAAGCGACCGCCCGGGTCGTTCCCTACCTCAAATTCGACATGTGTCGGAAGTACAGGACGCTTTTGGATTACGCGAAGGAGCAGGAGTAAGGGGGGGCGAATTGTGCAGCTGTCTCCCGCGTGGCCGAAAGCCCGATGCACGCTGTTCCGGGAAGCAGGAATTTACCGGACGATGATCCGCACTGTATAGGTGACGGTGCCGGGAGTCGGGCCGGCGGGAATGTCTACCTTTCCGGGCATCCCCTCCGGAGGGATCGTCCCCAACTTTCCCAATTCTTTGAGAAAGACGTCGGCGGAAACAGTCGGGACGTTGACCTGCAGGATGTCCATGACGCGCACCGTCTCCTCTCCTGCGCTGCCAGCTATGCGTATTCTTTCCCGGAGGATCTTTCCGCCCACGCGCTTGGCGAGGACGGCGATGCGATCATTCAACCCGATTCGGGCGTCGCGGTCGACCTCGATCGTCACTTCCCTACCGTAAGGTAACGGCCTGAGAAGCCTCGATGGCGGGGCGGCGAATACGCGGGGCGCCCTTGCTTCCATGGACGGGGCATCGCTGGGGATCGTGGGTTCGATCGCCCGACCCCCGGTGCTCACGCGGGTCGCGGGGACCGCGGGGAGTTCCGTTTTTGCCTGGGCGGCCGGTTCCTCGGGACCGGGGCCGATCGCCCGTTCCTTTTCGGGGGCCGCATCCGCTTCGGGCTTTCCTGGCACCATTGCCGCCTTTTCCTCCAGGGACTCGGCAGGCGCCGTTTCCGTCGTTCCTTCCAAGGGCTTGGTGGGCACCATTTCCGCCTTTTCCTCCATGAGCTCGGCGGGCGCCGTTTCCGCCCTTTTCTTCATGGTCTCGGGGGGCGCTGTTTTGGCCTTGCCTTCCCGGTCAGCGGCATCGGACCGCTGCGCAAGGGAGGTGCCAGGCTTTCGCCGGTCGGCCAGCGTAGTTGGCTGCCCTGCTGCCGGTGATTCGCTTCTGACCGATGGGGGAGGGGATGTGGGTGCCTTTGTCGCAGGTCCCTGTTTATGGATTCCGTATGCGAGGAGGAAAACGAGCACCACGGCGGCGGCTTCGAGGGGGATCTTCACGTGCGCCGGCAAAAACAGTTTCTTCCACAGAGGTTCCGCAGCCTTCTCTTCCCCGATGCGCCGCC
>JBFFGP010000083.1:0-4583 GCA_041557435.1 Candidatus Deferrimicrobiaceae bacterium
GAGGGACTTTTGGAAGAGGGCCTGGACGGAGGCGTAATGGCGCGGCTCCGACGTCCGGATGAAGTCGTCGTTCGTGATGTGCAGCGCCGGTGTAAGCCCCTGGAAACGTGTGACCACGCGGTCGGCCAGCTCCTTCGGGAGGAGCCCCTGCTGTGTTGCGCTCTTGTGCACCTTCTCCCCGTGCTCGTCGGTCCCGGTGAGAAAGAACACCTTCTTCCCCTTCATCCGGTGGTACCGGGCGAGCGCGTCGGCGGCGATCGTCGTGTAGGCGTGTCCGATGTGGGGGACGTCGTTCACGTAATAGATCGGGGTCGTGATATAAAAAGTATCCTTCACCCGTGCATACCCCCCTGTGCCAGGTGCTCACCGGCCTCCATAGCACCATTCCCTCAGATCCCGGCATTCGAGGGCCGCTGCATCCCCGCCGGCTTCGTTGCCCTCCCTCACCGTACCACCGGGGGGTACGCCTCGGCAGGGCGCCTCGCCGGACGGGGCGCATCGACCCTCTCGGCGCACGGCCTCTTCCGGAACGGCGCTCTGGAGGCCGGGGGCTCTGGTGGACAAACGCTCGCGACCTCCGCCCATCAACTCCCCTCCTCGTCGCCGAACCGGAAAGAGAGGTCTTCCGTTCCCTCGGCGGAAGGGAGAGTCCGACCATTCCCGTCCGCGGCGCATGTTCCGCAGGCCTTGTTCCGGGCGTACGAACCGTGCTCGTAGATGAGGCAGCACATCAGCCGTCCGCACACGCCGGAGAGTTTCGCCGGGTTGAGGGCTAGCCCCTGGTCCTTGGCCATCTTCACGGTGATCGGCTCGAAATCGGAGAGGTGGGAGGAACAGCAGAGCTCCTTTCCGCAGGGCCCGACCCCCCCCACCATCCTTGCCTCGTCGCGAACGCCCACCTGGCGCATCTCGATGCGGGTCCGCATTTCGTGGGCCAGGTCCTTCACCAGTTCCCGGAAATCGATCCGTCCGTCCGCCGTGAAGTAGAAGGTCATCTTGCTCCGGTCGAGTAGGGTTTCGGTCCGTACGAGCTTCATCGGGAGTTTTCTCGCCTCGATCCGGGATTGGCAGAACATGTGGGCGTCCGCTTCACGCTTGGCGTTTTCCTGATGGGCGCGCAGGTCGTCGGCCGAGGCCGGCCGCACCACCTTCGGGAACGAGGCCTTCTCCGTGGCGAGGGAGACGCTGTCGAGCCGCTGGACGACCTCGCCCAGGATCGGACCGCGCTCGGTCATGACGACCGCGTAGTCTCCCTTCTCGAGGGATGTCCCGGTGCAGTCGTAGTGGTTCATCTTGCAGACGCCCCGGGTACGGATTCCGGCAAGATCCATCGGGAACCTATCCTTTCCTGTGAAATTCGAACAAAAATGCCTCTACCATGAGCTGCTTCTGCACCTGAGGGGGCATGCGGGACATGGAGAGAAGCGCCTGGAGCGCCCGGCTCCACCTTTCCGGGGTCTTCCGGCCGGCGGCGACACGAAGCGCATTCTTCAAATCTTCATTGATTATATCCTTTTCCGCGCCGGAGGATAATAGGGCGAGATCACGCACGAGGGAGAGGGGAGCCGCGACCTTCCGCGAGAGGTCCTTGGCCCCCTTCCACGAAGCGGCCGCCGAGGTGATGTCGGCAGGGTCCGCCGAGGAAAGGAGGCGGACCCAGCTCTCCCGCTCTCCTTCCGCCTCCTCCAGGACCGCGAGCGCCCTTCCGGGGCTTCCCCCCGAACAGGCCGCAGCGCCTGCGATGTCCGCGGGGGAATGCCGGTCGCCGACCCCGGGGATGCCGGAGAGGATCTTCTCCACTTCCCTCGGCGTGAGGGGGGAGAAGGATATCTTTTGGCACCGGGAGACGATCGTAGGGGGGAGGCGGGAGATCCGATGCGCGACAAGGAGGAGGTGCGTTCCCGGCGGAGGCTCCTCGAGCGTCTTGAGGAGAGCGTTCGCGGCCTGGATCGTCATCCTGTCGGCCGGGGCGAGGACGACGGCGCGGGGCCTGTCCGAGAACGCCTTCAGAGACAACTCCCCCTGAAGACGCCGGATGTCGTCGATCAGGATGTTCTGGTTCGCAGGCGTTACGCGCAGGAAATTCGGGTGGGATCCCGAGGAGAGAAGACGGCAGTCGTGGCACGTCCCGCAACCCCCGGCTGCTCCCCGGTTCCGGCAGAAGAGGGCGGATACGAAGGCGATGGCCGCCTTCTCCTTCCCGATCCCCTCCTCCCCGAAAAACAGGAGGCCGGGAGGGATGTTCCCGGAGTCGAGGTAGCGGAGCAGGAGGGCGACCGGCCGGTCCTGCCCGCGAATGCCTCCGAGCGCCCCTACCATCCGAACCGAGCCGAGACCTCCGCCCGCACGTGACGGAACACCTCGTCGGGCGGAAGCGATCCGTCGATCCGGACGATCCGTCCCGGATGAGCGGCCTGCAGGCGGATGTATCCTTCCCGGACGTTACGGTGGAACTCCAAGGCCTCGGACTCCATCCGGTCCGGCTTCTCTCCCCGGCCGTGGAGCCGAAGGATTCCGTCTTCGGGGTCGATGTCGAAAAGGAACGTGAGGTCCGGAACGAGCTCCCCGGAAGCAAAGGAGTTCAGTCCCTCGATCCGTGAGGCGTCGATCCCCCGGGAAAACCCCTGGTAGACGGTGGTGGCGTCGCAGAAGCGGTCGCACAGGACGGCTTTCCCGGAGGAGAGGGCTGGGTGAATGACCGCGCGGACGTGCTGGGCGCGCGCGGCCTCGTAGAGGAGCAGTTCGGTCTCGGGGAAAACGCGTTCCTCGCGCGACGAGAGCAGGAGCTGTCGGATCTCGTCGGCCAGCGGGGTTCCGCCCGGCTCACGGGTTACGACGTGGGGAATGTTTCTTACGGTGAGGTATTCCGACAGAAGCCCAAGTTGCGTGGTCTTGCCGGATCCCTCCATTCCTTCGAACGTGACGAATGGCGCTTTCAAGATGTGCCGCCGGGATATGACGGAATGGCCCGATGGAAGCCGGCCCCCCTTCCTCGGTTGCTCCGCTGCGGGGGGCCCTGCAGCGGCCCTCGAATGCCGGAATCGGAGGAAATGGAACGCTCGAAGCCGGTTAGCACTCCGAGAATCCACACGAGCGGCACTTGAGACACCCCTCCTGCATCTCGACCTGGCTGCCGCAGTCGGGGCAGGCGCCCCGCGAGATCTCGAACCCTCCGCTGCCGAAAACGCCGGCCTGCCGGGAGGTCTCCCTCCGGTCGCCATCGGCAGAAGATTCCGGTGGCGCCGCGAATGCGTTTACCGTCCTGTCGACGTTATCGATGTACCATTCGACGGCTTTGGCCACCGCGTCCGCGCACGACATGATCTTCGCGCCGTTGCCGGCCCACGCCGGGAGGTGACAGGAGATCCCCTTCAGCTGCTTGACGATCATATCGGGCTTGACCCCGGAGCGAAGGGCAAGGGAGACAAGCCTGCCGATCGCCTCGGACTGCGAGGCGGCGCACCCGCCCGCCTTCCCCATCTGGTTGAATACCTCGAAGATCCCTTTCTCGTCGCAGTTCATGGTCACGTAGATCTTGCCGCACCTGGTCTTCATCTCCTTGGTGACCCCGATCAGGGTGTCGGGGCGGGGGCGGGTGGGTACGTAGGCGGATGCCCTCTCCGGGGCGGCGGACGATTGGGCGAGCTCCGTTCGGTTCACGTCACCGATGTTCAGCACCTGCTCCTCCCGGCTCTTGTCCCGGTATACGGTGACCCCCTTGCAGCCCAGCCGGTAGGCGAGGAGATAGACCTTGCGGATGTCTTCCCGGGACGCGTCCGTGGGGAAGTTTACCGTTTTGGACACGGCGTTATCGACGTGCTTCTGGTAGGCGGCCTGCATCCTGAGATGCGCCTCCGGCGAGATGTCGTGGGCCGTCACGAAGACCCTCCGCACCTCCGCCGGGATTTCCTCCACATGGCGCAGGGTTCCGACCCGGGAGATCTCCTTCATCAGTTCCACCGAATAGAGGTCGAGCTGTTTCATCTCCGCCTCGAAGAGGGGATGCACTTCGACGAGATGGTCGTTGTCCATCACGTTGCGGATGAACGACAGGGCGAATATGGGTTCGATGCCGCTGCTGCATCCTGCGATGATGCTGATGGTCCCCGTCGGCGCGATCGTCGTCGTGGTGGCGTTCCGCCGGGCGATCTTCCCGTTGTTCGGGAACACGCTCACCTCGTAGTTGGGGAACGGACCCCGCTCGCGCGCCAGGTGCGATGAGGCGGCGGCGGACTCCTCCTGGAGGAAGCTCATTACCTCCTGTCCGACGGCTAAGGCCTCGTCCGAGTCGTAGGGGACGCCCAGCTTGATGAGCATGTCGGCGAATCCCATCACCCCCAGACCGACCTTCCGGTTTCCCATCGTCATCTGCCGGATCTCGGGGAGGGGGTAGTTGTTCATGTCGATCACGTCGTCCAGGAACCGGATCGCGTCCTGGATCGTCTCGCGCATCTTCTCATAGTGGATCCGGGCGCTCCCGTTCTCGGCCGACACCATGCCGGAGAGGTTGATGGAGCCCAGATTGCACGATTCGTACTGCAGAAGAGGCTGCTCGCCGCAGGGGTTCGTGCTTTCGATGTCGC
>JBFFGP010000084.1:0-4581 GCA_041557435.1 Candidatus Deferrimicrobiaceae bacterium
CCCCCGAGGACTCCTGCCTGTTTCCGCCCGCGGCGTTTTCCGATAAAGTGGTTGTGTGAACCTTCTCGACATCGTGATCGCCGGCCTCTGTCTCGGATTCGCCGTGTACGGTATCGTGCAGGGAGTGGTCCGCCAGCTCTTCGCCTGGAGTGGGCTGATTCTCGGCCATATCGTCGGTGTGAAATTCTACGCAACGGCGCAGGAGCAGCTGCACTTCGACTTCCCCCACGGCGACATCGTGGCGTATCTGTTGATCTTCGTCGCCGTATACCTTCTCTTCCGCCTCGTGGGCCTCTTCGTCGAACGATGGGTGCGCGGCTCGGAACTCTCGGGAACCGACCGGTTCGCGGGGATGCTGGCGGGGGTCATGAAGGGCGCCCTCCTCTCCGTCCTCCTCGTGTTCGTTCTCGTCATCCTGCTCCCCGGGATACCTCCCTCCTCCGGGAGTCGAAGCTGGCTCCCAGGGCGATGGTGGCGGCCAAGTGGGTGCAGAAAGTCTTCCCTGAGAGGATCAGCAATGCCTTCCGGGAGAAGGCCGGCGGCATCCCGTCCTCGTCACGTGGCGCGAAGCAGGATCCGGCCGCAGGCGTTCAGCCGAAAAACCGGTCCAGGAAGTAGTTCCGAAGGCAGAGGGAGAGGTTGGACACGATGTCCCTCTTGGCGTTGGTGAGATAGATCCGCCTTTCCCAGGAGAAGGTCTCCTTTTCCACACGCACCATCTCCCCGTCGGCCATCCCCTCCGCGCGAAGCCCCTCCGAAAGGAGAGGCACGAGCTTGTCCTTCATCCTGAGGTGCGTGTCCACCAGTACGATGGCGAAGTCCGGCGAGAGCGTTTTCACCCGGTCCAGGAACGCCGACATCTCCTTCTGCTCGATGTGCTTGGGCGGAGAGGTCTTGGTCTCCAGATAGAGGAGTTTTCCGGCGACCAGCGCGAGGATGTCGAAATCTCCCCCGCAGGGCAGACCGGAGATCGTGACCCCCCAGAGGACATCCGCGGCAAACTGCCGACGGAGCGCTTCCGCTACGAACCATTCGAAGGTATCCCCGAAGTCCGTGACCGGCTCGGCAAGGAAGCGGATCTTACCGCCGGTCCCTCGCTGGATGAGCCCCAGCCGCTCGACCTGCCGGGCCATCTCGTCCACGGATTCCGGCGTGAAGAAAGGCCCCAGGCGTTCCGGCAGGTACCGGTCCCGGAGTGCCAGGATGTCCCGGAGAAAGAGACGGAACGAGTAGGAGTGGAGAAGTTCGTAGAGGAGTTCGCGGTCCGCGGGGGACGAAAGGTACGGCAGGAACGTCCGATCCTCGCCAGTGAGCGTGGTGAGGGGTAAGCCCCTCTGCAGCAACGCCCGAACTACGGGCGAGGGTGCCGGTTCCGGGGGGCCGCCCCGGCTGCTACCGCCGCCGGATCGCCTTCTGCGATGTCTTGATGGCACAGAGGTCCGCGCACATCGTGCAGGCGGACTCGTCGGCCGTCGGCAGGTCCCCTCCGCGCAGCTCGCGCGCCCGCTCCGGGTCGAGCGACAGCTCGATCTGGGTTTTCCAGTCGAGGTTCCGCCTGGCGTCGGCCATTCGGTTATCCCTGTCCATCGCGCCCGGGATCTTGCGGGCGATGTCGGCTGCGTGGGCGGCGATTCGGGAAGTGATCACTCCCTCTTTCACGTCCCCGACCGACGGAAGCCTCAAGTGCTCGGATGGCGTCACGTAGCACAGGAAATCCGCTCCGCTCCACGCGGCGATCGCCCCTCCGATCGCGGACGTGATGTGGTCGTACCCGGGTGCGATGTCTGTCACGAGGGGTCCAAGAACATAGAATGGCGCGCCGTGGCAAAGACGCTTCTGGAGCACCACGTTGGCGGCGATCTGGTCCATCGGCACATGTCCCGGCCCCTCGATCATCACCTGCACGTCCTTTTCCCAGGCGCGTTCAGTGAGCTCCCCGAGCATCATCAGTTCGTATACCTGCGCGCGATCGGTCGCGTCGGCGAGGCATCCCGGCCGCAGGCCGTCTCCCAGCGATATGGTGATGTCGAACTCCCGGCAGATGTCTACCAGCCGGTCGTATTGCTCGTAGAACGGATTCTCCCGTTCGTTGAACTCCATCCACTCCGCCAGAAGGGATCCGCCCCGGCTGACGATGTCCAGGCGGCGGCCTTCCCGGATCAGGCGCTCGAGGGCGTTCCTCGTCACCCCGCAGTGGACCGTCATGAAATCGACCCCGTCCTCTGCCTGTTTTTCGATCCCGGCGAAGAAGTCGTCAGGGGTGAGCTCCACCCAGGACTTTCCTTTGGCGACGGCATCGGCGGCCGCCTGGTAGACGGGAACGGTCCCGATGGGAACCGGGCATACCGCGAGGATCGCCCTGCGGATCTCGTCGATAGGGCCCCCGGTGGACAGGTCCATCACCGCGTCGGCGCCTGTCGCCACCGCGACACGCATCTTCTCGAGCTCCTGCGATATGTCCGCATGGTCGCGCGAGGAACCGACGTTGGCGTTCACCTTGACGGTAAGCCCTTCCCCAATGGCGACCGGCCGGATTTCCTTCCGTTTGATATTCCGGGGAATGACCGCTTTTCCCGAGGCGATGAGTCTCCGGAGTTTCTCCGGCGGGATGCCTTCCTCGGCGGCGGCCTGCGCCACCTGCGGCACCAGCACACCGTTTCTCACTTTATGCATGAGCGTCATGTCTCATCCTCCTTTGCTGCCTCCCCCCGCGGCTTTTCCCATGGCGAGGGCATTTCCGACACGGGTCAATACATCCGTTGCGGCCCCTCGGGGCTCCGTGGCAGCCACCACCCCCGAGATGAGCGCGATCCCGAACGCGCCCGCCCCGATCGCTTCCCCGCTGTTCCCCGCCTTGACCCCGCCCAGGGCGAATACGGGGATGTTGGTCCTGCTGCATGCTCCCGCAAGGGCGGCAACCCCGACCGGCGGCCCGTAGGAGGCCTTCGAGGGGGTGGGGTATACCGGGCCGAACGTGGCGAAGTCCGCTCCCTGATCTTCCGCCTCCCGGAGCTCGGCTTCGCTGTGCGTGGAGCATCCGACGAGTGCTTCCTCCCCGAGAATCCTTCTCGCGACCGATGGGGGCATCGACGATCCCCCGAGGTGTACGCCGTCGGCCCCGACCGCCAGGGCGACATCGGCACGGTCGTTTATCAGCAGCCTGGCCCCGTACCTTGCCGTCAGCTCGCGCATACGGTCCGCGAGCCGGTACAGCTGCTTCCCCGGTAGGTCCTTCTCCCGGAGCTGGACGGCGCGAATCCCGCCGTCCAGGGCCCCCGCGACCGCCTTCATTATGTCTTCCCCCGGCGCCTGCCTCCGGTCGGTGATAAGGTAGACACGGAAATCGACCCTCAACGAGCGATACCTCCTGCTAAAAGAACGTTCCGTCGAGCGGCGAGGATGCCGTGGCGTACAGTTTCTTCGCGATTCTGCCGGCCAAAAACGCCTTCCGTCCCGCCGATACCGCCTCCCGCATCGCTTCGGCCATCAGCACCGGGTCCTTCGCCCCCGCGATCCCCGTGTTCATCAGTACGCCGTCGCACCCAAGCTCCATCGCCACCGCCGCGTCGGACGCCGTTCCCACCCCGGCATCGACGATCACCGGTACCTTCACGGTCTCCAGGATGATCTTGATGTTGAACGGGTTGCGGATCCCCAGACCGGATCCGATCGGGGCCGCCAGGGGCATCACCGCGGCGCACCCCGCGTCCTCGAGTTTTTTCGCCATGATCGGGTCGTCGTTGGTGTACGGCAGGACGATGAACCCTTCCTTCACGAGCTGCTTAGACGCCTGCAGCAATCCTCCCGTGTCGGGAAAGAGGGTCTTTTCGTCCCCGATCACCTCCAGCTTCACCATGTTCGACATCCCGGCTTCCCGGGCGAGAAAACAGGTGCGGACGGCGTCGTCCACCGTATAGCAGGCGGCCGTGTTGGGAAGGAGGGTGTACTTCTTGAGGTCCACGTGGTCCAACAGCGATTCCTTGCTCCGGTCCAGCTCCACCCTCCGGACCGCTACCGTCACGATATCGGCACCGGAGGCCTCCAGGGCGCGGACCATGGTCGGATAATCCGGGTACTTTCCCGTGCCCACCAGAAGCCGGGAACGAAACGTCTTTCCCCCCAACGTAAGCGGAGTGTCCATCTTCTACCCCCCTCCCACGAATGTCACGATCTCGATCCGGTCCCCCTCGCCCAGAACGGTGTCGGCGAACTCCGCTTTTCGGACGAGGGCCAGATTCCGTTCCACCGCCACGCGCGTCTCGGGCAGGGAGAGCACCCGGAGCAGGGAGAGGACCGTCGTCCCCGCTTCGACCTGCCGTCTTTCCCCGTTCACCTGGATTTCCATGCATCCCTCCGTCGACTCAGAAATACAGGTCCCTCTCTCCCGCAAGCACCCGCGAAAGCTTGCGCTCGAACTCCTCGGCAAGGGGAGACCCATCCATCTCCTTCTTCCCCGCCTGGACCGCTGCGAGACATTCCTGCCGCAAACAGGGATCCTCCGCGGAGACCGCGTACTCGGCCAATGTCAGCAGGGCGTTGGGAAGACAAAACCCCCTGATGTGGCCGTCGGCCGCCATCTCC
>JBFFGP010000085.1:0-4579 GCA_041557435.1 Candidatus Deferrimicrobiaceae bacterium
ACAGGTACCGGGCGAGGACCCCGTCGTCAGGACGAAAATAACCCGATCAGCCGGCCGAACGCTCACGGATGCGACCCGCTGCGACGGTCAGGCGCCGGATTACCTCGTCCCTTCCGAGAACGTCCATCACCTCGAAGATTCCCGGTGACACCGTTCCGCCCGTGAGGGCGACTCGAACCGGCTGGGCGATCTTTCCCAGCTTCGCTCCCATCTTCCGTGTCACCCGGTTCAGGATCGTCTCCGTCGCCTCGGGGTCGAACTCGGGGAGAGCTTCGATCTCCCGGACAATCTCGTCGAACAGGGGCGCCATCTCCGGGGTGAGGAACTTCTCGGACGTTTTCGGATCCGGCTCTTTCGGGCGGAAGTAGTATTCCGCCGATTCCGCCATCTCCTCGAGGGTCTTCGACCGTTCCTGAAACGTTCGAACCACCTTTGCGAGCCAGGGGGAGGCCTCCGCCTCGATCCTCCGCCGCGCAAGGAATGGGACGAGGAGGACGGAAAGCCGCTTTGGGTCCCCCGTCTTGATGTAGTGGGCATTCAGGTGCAGGAGTTTTTCCGGATCGAAGCGGGAGGGAGACTTCCCCACGTTTTCCAGACGGAAGATCTCCTGCAGCTCATCCAGGGAAAAGATCTCCTGGTCACCGTGCCCCCAGCCGAGTCGGACGAGGTAGTTGATCATCGCCTCGGGGAGGAATCCCCGGTCCCGGTACGCCATTACGGAGACGTCGTCCTGACGCTTGGACAATTTCCCGCCTTCCATCCCGTGGATCAAGGGGAAGTGTCCGATGCGCGGAACAGGGTAGCCAAGCGCCTCGTAGAGGAGGATCTGCCTGGGCGTGTTGTTCAGGTGATCGTCGCCCCGGAGGACGTGTGTGATGCCCATTGTCGCATCGTCTACGACCACGACGAAATTGTACGTCGGCAACCCATCCGTCCGCAGAAGAACGAGGTCGTCCAACTCCTCGTTTTTGTAAGTGACATCCCCCCGGAGCAGGTCTCTAACTGCCGTCGTCCCCGAGAGGGGAGCAAGAAAACGCACCACGGACGGTTTCCCGTCGGCCTCCCCGGGAGGAAGGTCCCGGCAGCGACGGTCGTAGTGCGGTTTATCCCCCTTTGCCCGGGCGGCCTCCCGTCGTACTTCGAGCTCCTCCGGGGTGCACACGCACCGGTACGCCTTCCCCTCGGCGAGCAGCCGCTCTGCCTCCTTCCGGTACAGCTCCATCCGCTCCGTCTGGAAGTAGGGGCCTTCGTCCCAGGGAATCCCCAGCCACGCAAGCCCCTCGAGGATCGCCGCCACGGCCTCCGGGGTCGACCGTTCCCGGTCCGTATCCTCGATGCGCAGGAGGAATTTTCCCGCGTTGCTCCGGGCGAAAAGCCAGTTAAAAAGTGCGGTGCGAGCGCCTCCGATATGGAGGTACCCCGTCGGGCTGGGGGCGAACCGCGTCACGATTTCGGGCATGGATACCCTCTCTCGCAAGGAATGGTGCGACCGTCGAGGCGGCGAAATCCTACAGGAACGCCAGGCCCGCGTACCCGACGACCTGTTCCCGGTCGCCGCTTACGTCGCCGGAGGTCGAATACTTTACCAGGCGGGCAGATGTGGCGCCAAGAGCAAGGGATGCGAACAGGACGACAGTTGCGGGGATTACGCCGCACATCGAGATCCGCTCGGAACGCACGACCCGGAACAGGCCTTCCGGGTCGAGCGCCAGCATGCGGTCGATCGCCGCGCCGTCCTTCTTCCGTGCGACACCGTCTGGTTCGTAATGGGACATGTCGGAACTGGCGATCAGCAGGGGAGGGTTGCCATCCTCTCCCGCGACAAGCGCCGCGGCCTCTCCGAGCGACCTGCAATCGGACAGGGAGAGGTGTCCGAGGGCGACGGGTACGAATCGGAACGTGTCCCGGAAGCGCCAAAGGAACGGGAGTTGCACTTCCAGGGAGTGTTCTCCGCGGTGGGCGGAGGCGTCTTCCGAAAGGAGAGGGGACGCGGCAAGAAGGCGGTCTGCCAGTTCCTCGTCGATCGGCACTTGCCCCCAAGGCATCCGCCAGGCCCCCCGTGACATGACGGCGGCGTCGGGCCCCACTCCCGTGTGGTTGGGGCAGAAGATGACGCTGCGCGTCGGGATCTCCACCGAGGAGAATACTTCTCCCGCCACGCCTCCCGAGTAGACGTACCCCGCGTGGGGTGCGACGATCCCTTTGGCCCGGATTTTTTCCTTGGCGTCCCGGGTGTAGAGGCGGACCACTCGGTCCAGTTCCTTCGCTGTCCCCGGGTAGAATTGGCCCGCCACGGCAGGATTCCGGTTCATAGAATATTTTATACCACAGAAGCCAATCGGCAGACATATTCCCGATTGACACGCGGTGTGTGGTTTTCTATATTATTTACTTTACTTTACTTTACTTTTCGGGGAAGTGCATCTTTTGTACATACGAGCTTCCGAAATCCCCCGCGAGGGGCTGGATGTCGTTGCAAGCAGGGGGAAAGCGTGGATCCCCAGGGTTCTGGAGGGGATGAATTCGTTCCCGCTGCGGGCGTGCCGGGTGGTTTCGCTTTCGCTCTTCCTATCGTTGGAGGGGAGGGACCTGGAGGCCAGCGGGTCCTTCACAGCCCTGGGAGAGACAGATTGCGACCGGTGCGCGGAGGGTGTTACCCTGCGTCTGGAACGGGAGTTTCGGACGATTTTCGTCCCGGCGGACCGCGGCCCAACCGAATCCGGGGACCTCGAACTTCGGACGGGCGACCTCGATATCGCCTTCTACGACGGTGCGGGAATCGAGGTGGCGGATATTTTTTCGGAGCAGGTGTCGCTTGCCCTCCCGGCCAAGGTGCTTTGCCGTGAGGATTGCAGGGGAGTTTGCGCGCATTGCGGTGTGGACAGGAACCGCTCGGAGTGCGATTGCTCCGGGGAAACGAGGGAAGGGCCGTTCGACGTCTTGAAGACCTTGAGGAAAGAAAAGGAGTAAACGATGCCGAATCCGAAACGACGCGGCTCCAAGTGCCGCCGGGACAAGCGGAGGACCCACAAGAAACTGGCCGATCCCGCTCGGAGCACCTGCCCGCAATGCAAGCAGGTGAAGCGGCCCCACGTTGTCTGTCCGAATTGCGGAACGTACAACGGCCGGGAAGTAATTGCCAAGTCCTGACGACCAGCCCTTCCTTCCTTCGATGAAAATTGCTGTTGACGCGATGGGAGGGGATCACGCCCCCGGAGAGGTGATCCGGGGAGCGGTGCAAGCGTTCCGGGAGTTCCATCTCCCGATCGTTCTCGTCGGGAAAGAAAAGATGATCCGGGAGGAGTTGCGCCGGTCGGGGGCGGATGGGATGGAAGTGCAAGACGCCGCCGAGGTCGTGGAGATGGACGAAGCCCCCGGCGTGGTCCGGAAGAAGAGGGATTCCTCCATCCGCGTGGGCTTGAACCTCGTGGCCGAGGGGAAGGCCTCCTCTTTCGTCAGCGCCGGGAATTCCGGCGCGGTGATGGCCGGTGCGCTCCTGGTACTCCGGAAGATCCGGAATGTCGACAGGCCGGCGATCACCGCGACGATCCCGACCCCCACAGGGCCTATCGTGCTGCTCGACGCCGGGGCGAATGTGGAGTGCAGGCCGGACCACCTGATGCAGTTCGGATATATGGGCGAGGCGTACGCAAGGAAGATCCTCGGGATACCGCGGCCCCGCGTTGCGATCGTAAGCATCGGGGAGGAGGAGACGAAGGGCACGGACCTCACCCGGGAGACGGCCGCCCTCTTCCACAGGACCGATCTGCTCTACGTGGGGAACCTGGAGGGGAGAGATTTCTTCGCGGATAAGGCCGACGTGTTCGTCTGCGACGGGTTCGTGGGAAACGTAATCCTGAAGACGATGGAGGGGATGGCGACGGCCCTGGTGGATTTCCTGCGGGAGGAGATCCTCAAGTCGCAGATGGCGAGGGTGGGCGCGATTCTTGCCGGGGGGGCGATCCGGCGGGTCAAGACGAGGCTGGACTACGCCGAATACGGCGGTGCTCCTTTGCTCGGGGTGAAGGGGGGCGTCGTGATCTGTCACGGATCGTCGGACGCGCGTGCGATGAAAAACGCGATCCGCTCCGCGGGATCGCTTCACCGGTTCGGGGTGGAGGACGAGATCGCCCAGGCGATTTCCTGAGGCCCACGTCCCATTTCGCACAAGGTAACGGGACTTGTTGCGCGGGACGGTGGAAAAAGGGGGGACTGATCGTGGGGACCAAGATTATCGGTCTGGGGATGTACGCCCCGCCAAAAGAACTGACCAACGAAGATCTGGAAAAGATGGTCGATACGTCCGATTCGTGGATCATGGAACGGACGGGAATCAGGATTCGACGTATCGCCGAGCCGGGGAGCGCATGTTCCGACTTCTGCCTGGAGGCTTCGCAGCGCGCGCTGGCGGATGCAGGCGTGAGTCCCTCCGAGATCGACATCATCGTAGTGGGAACCTGCACTCCCGACATGCCCCTGCCTTCCACCGGATGCTTTCTGCAGAAGAAAATCGGCGCCTCGCGGGCCTTCGCGCTGGACGTGAACGCGGCGTGCTCCGGGTTCCTGTATTCCCTGACCA
>JBFFGP010000086.1:0-4574 GCA_041557435.1 Candidatus Deferrimicrobiaceae bacterium
CCTATCCCTGGGTCGGCAGGGAGGGGATCTGGTTCAACAAGGGGTTTTTCGTCGGGAGAAATTTCGTCCTGCTGCTGCTCGCCTACCTTGCGGCGAGAAGATTCGCCATCGCTTCCAACAGGGACGAAGAGGGGAGGGAACGGTTCGCAGCCATCTATCTCTTCGTATTCGTCGCTTCCCAGTCCCTCATGGCGTTCGACTGGGTCATGTCGCTGGCGTATCCCTGGATCAACACGCTTATGGGAGGGTATTTCTTCATCGAATCCCTGTTCGGGGGATTCGCCCTGTCGGGCATCCTCTATGCATTTCTCCACGGAAGGCCCGCCTCGACCCACGGGCCGGAAGGCCGCTCCGACCTGAAAGACATTGCCATCCTCCTTTTCGGGTTCAGCATTCTGTGGGTGGGGCTGTTTTTCGCCCAGTTCCTCGTGATCTGGTACGGGAATATTCCGGAAGAGGTGAGTTATCTCCTGGCGAGAGTATCCTCGTCGCCCCTGCGGGAACTTTCCCTCTCGATCCTCGCCTTCTACTTCTTCGTCCCCTTCTTCGTTCTCTTACCCGGCAGGTCAAAGACGAACCCGTTCGTGGTGTTCGTCGTCTCCGTTTCCATCCTGCTGGGGATCCTGGTCGAACGGTTCGTCTATCTTGCCCCCATCGTCCCGGTGCGATTCGGAGTGCTGGCGATCCACTTCCTCTGCTTCCTTCTGCTTTTCGTCCTCCTCGTCAGGGTGAAAGGTGAGCCCGGGGAGAGGGTCCTCGAAGCGTAGTCCGGCCGCCCAACCTACTTGAGGCAGGGTTTCGCGGACGGGATCACGCACAGGAACGTGAACGGAGTCTCACCGGCGTTTTCGAAGTTGTGCTCCTCGTCCGGGGGGACGTAGACGAAGGATCCCGGTCCCACTTCCCGCTCTCCGTCTTTTCGCCGGGCCTTCCCCTTGCCGGAGAGGACGTAGACCTCGTGCTCCCACGCGTGGGCGTGGAAAGGGGTGCGACCGCCGGGCGCGACCTCGAAGTGGCGCATCGTGAACGTGGGCGCCCCCACGTTCTCCCCCATCAGGACCCGGATGGTTACCCCTTCCGCGCCGGCATCGGTGACCGCCTTCCCCTCGATGTCGTTCCACTTCGCCGTGTGCATTGCGCCCTCCTCCGCTACAAAATTGCCCGGATCAGGATAGCACAGACCCAAGAACAGGGACGTTCCTAAGAACTCGTTTCTGAGAATTACAATCTTGTTTGTCCCGAGGGTGCCAAGATCGGTTATCCCGAAGGGTTTTCCCTCTCCGCGACACCTGAAGTTTTGTGCAGGTGCCTCTTTCTCCGCAGGCCCCTGCATCGCCCCAGGTCCCTTCCTCCAAGGCAGAGGATCCGCCCACGTACGCCACGGCTGAGGCCGGACGGGGATCATCCGGGCGCGGGGAGATATTTTCGGCACGCCTCGATGTTTTTCACATGCGCCTTCAGCATGTCGTCGAAGAACCCCGTCTCCCCGGGGGTCATCTCTTTTGCCGGGATCTCTTCGATCTTGCGGACGACCCAGGCCTGCCCCTTGATGAGGAGTGCAAGCCGCTCGGCTTCCCCCTCGATCGCCAGGACCTTGTCCGCGAACGGACCGACCCGGTCGTTCGGGGTCCCCCCCCTTTCCTGGATAAGCCGGTGAAGGCCGGCGCAAAACCGTCCCTCATCGTCCCGCAGGAATACCAGGAAATCCTTCTTCTCCCCCTCCGGGGCCTCGTTCGCCATCGCGGCGAGACATTTCACTCCAGCGCGCTCCGCCTCGAGCAGTTCCTGCATTCGGTCGATCATCACACCCTCCGCCGGCTTAAAAGCCGGCCGCCCGGTTCAGGTCGGTAAGAATCTGCTTCTCGTTCACGTTGTGCATCATCGCGCTCTGCTTGACGCTCTCGGTCGCCTGGCCGGGGCATGAAAAGCACCCATCCCCGTAATACTTCCGGAACACTTTCTCGGTCTCGGGGTAGACGGAGAGGATATCACCTAGGATGTTCTCTCCCTGGATCGGCTCCCCCCGGGAAAGCTTTCCCTTTCGGGCTGCCGCGCCGCGTGGAAGCCCTACCCCTGCTCCCGCCGGTTCGGGTTCCGGCGTCCCGGAGGCGGCAGCGGCCAACCGGGCGACCATCGGCTCGAGGTCTACGTTGTGCCGCTGGCACGCCATCCGCAAGGTTATGGGGATCTGCTTCACCTGTTCCCGGTGCTCGGGGTTCCCCAGGGAGGCGAACCCGTTCGCCACGAATACTTCCACCGTCCCGGGCCATCGGGTCAGGATCTCCCCCACCCGCATGTCGGGGTGGATATCCACCTGCAGGGGAGAAGGGGGAGGCGGGGCAGGCGACGCCTGCGTGCGTACGGGAATCTCCTCCTCCTCTTCATCCTCCACCGCCGGCGCGATGAGCATCGTCGCCCCGAGGTTGATCACGAACATCGCAACCGATACGACCGACAGCCCGGCGAACAGGGCGAACCCCGTCGAAGGACGCTCCGGCGCCGTGGCCACCATCCCGATCAGGCCGACATTGGCTGCGTAGAAGTGCAGGGGCACCCACGAGGGCCAGTGCAACGTACGGCCGTTGAACCGGGGGAGGATGAAGTACCCCACCCCGTAGATCATCATTGACATGAAGCCCAGCAGGTTGAAATGGACGTGGGCGAACTGGACCCACCCCGCCGCCTCGGCGGACCCCATCCAGGCGCCCAGCACGGAGGCCAGGAAAAAGTATACGAGCGCAGCGACAACGAATGCCTTGGTGTACCGATCCATCGTTCCTCCCGATATGGAGTCGAGTATAGACGGGAGAGGGTTTCCGCGCATTGACGTACGTCAAATGCCGACCGGGGGAAAATCCGGTTTCAGCACCGGGGATTTCCCGATACTATTACGATCAAGCAGAAAAGAGGGTGGAGGGGAACCATGGAGAAGCTGATATCGGGGATACACCGGTTCCGGAAGGAGTATTGGAGCGGCAACAGGGATCTTCTCCGAAGGCTTGCCGAGCAGGGCCAGTCCCCGGAGGCGTTGTTCATCACCTGCTGCGACTCCCGCGTCGTCCCGACGGTGATCACGCATGGGGAGCCGGGAGACCTGTTCATTTACAGGAACATAGGGAATTTCGTCCCGCCGTACTCGGAAGCTCCGCTCGACGGAACGGGGGTCGGCGCCGCCATCGAATACGCCGTCGAACATCTCAAGGTGAGGGACATCATCGTCTGCGGCCACTCCGACTGCGGGGCGATGAAGGCGCTCTACAAGGATCGGGAGGGCTTCACGGAGACTCCCCACATCAAGGAGTGGCTTACGCACGGGGACCGGACGCTTGCGGTCGTGGCGAACAACTACCCCAAGAAGTCGAAGGAGGAGCGGCTGGCGATCACCGCCGCGGAGAACGTCCTGGTCCAGATGGAGAACCTGCGCACCTATCCCGTAGTCCAGAGGGCCGCCCGGGAGGGGCAGCTCTTCGTCCACGCATGGTTCTTCGAGATCGGCGAAGGGAAGGTATACAGCTACTCTCCCGAAAAGGGCCAATACAAGCCGATCCACCTAGAGGAGTAGCCCGGCGTGCGCACCGTCACGAGGGCCCCGGGGACGACTCCGCAGCCTCGGAGGGGGGACGCCTGCAGCGGAAGGCCCCTGGCTCGCGGGGGGAAGTCCCCTCGGCTACGCTTGCGACTTTCGCCCGCTCGCTGCCGGTTCCGCTCGCCGGAATTGTACCGCTTGGTGGGGACACTCCTCGCCCGAATCCCAGAGGTGAATCAGGAATGTCCCCGCCGCTTCGTGGAACCACCCGCATCGCCACGGGTCCTCTGTTGTCGGCGCAGCGGCCGCAGGAGGGGGGGGCGATCCCCACGCCCTGGTGACGAGGCGCAGCCGGTGACTGCGACCACATCCACGGAGAGCCTGCCCCAACGGGGCATCGTAGCTTGACCCGGCGCTTGTCCGGCGGAATCCCGGCGGCCCGCCGGGGAATCGTATCACTTAAGGGGGAGAGGATGGCTGGTTACCGCACCGAAAAAGACTCCATGGGGGAGGTTCGGGTCCCGGCCAAGGCGTATTACGGGGCGCAGACGCAGAGGGCGTTCGAGAACTTCCCGGTGAGCGGAACGCGGATGCCGCTGCCTGTCGTCTATGCGGCTGCGATGATCAAGGGATTCGGCGCCGAGGTCAACGCGGGTCTCAAGCTGTTCGACTCGTCCCTGGCGGAGGCGATATCCAGGGCTGCCCGCGAGGTGCTGGAGGGCAAGTTCGATGGCGATTTCGTCCTCGACGTCTTCCAGACCGGCTCGGGGACCTCGACGAACATGAACGTAAACGAGGTGCTCGCCAACCGGGCCAACGAGCTGTTAGGGAAACCGCTGGGGAGCAACGCGCCGGTCCACCCCAACGACCATGTCAACCGGTGCCAGTCCAGCAACGACGTGATCCCCTCGGCGATCCGGATCGCGGCCAGGCGCGAGTTATCCGAGCGGCTCCTCCCCGCGCTTGCCTCATTGCATGACGCCCTGTCAGTGAAGGCAACGGAGTTCTCCGACATCTTGAAGATCGGGCGGACCCACCTCCAGGACGC
>JBFFGP010000087.1:0-4565 GCA_041557435.1 Candidatus Deferrimicrobiaceae bacterium
AAGCTCATGCGGGATCTCCTTCGACTTGACCGCCTCGCCCTACTGGGGCTACGGGGGTGCCGGCCCACGACCGCGTGAGCGCGTGACGAAATAGGCATACGCTCAACATGGCCGCGGGGACCGGCAAGGGTTCCCGCGGTTTTTCGTTTCGGCCGCCGGGGACCTCCATCCCGACGGCTTTTTTTGTTTTTTTTGACGGGGAACACGATGGTGGGGGACCCGATGGGAATGTCCCCCGAAAAATGAAGGGAGGAAGAGATGGCGGAAAGAGTACTCATTTTCGACACGACGCTCAGGGACGGGGAGCAGGTCCCGGGAGCGAAACTGGCAAAGGAGCAGAAGGTGAAGATCGCCCGGCAGCTCGCGGCGCTCGGGGTAGACATCATCGAGGCGGGCTTCCCCGCTTCCTCGCCGGGAGACTTCGAGTCCGTCCAGGCCATCGCCCGGGAAGTCAAAGGGCCGGTCGTTACGGGCCTCGCGCGTGCGGTCAAGAAGGACATCGACACGCTGTGGGAGGCTGTCAAGGGCGCCAAGCGCTCGCGGATCCACACGTTCCTCGGCACATCGGACATCCACATCCAGAAGAAGTTCCGCTCCGACAGAGAAAAGATCCTCCAGTGGTGCGTGGACACGGTCAAGTACGCCTGCTCGCTCTGTCCCGACGTGGAGTTCTCCACCGAGGACGCTGCACGCACGGACTTTGACTTCCTCTGCCGGACCGTCGAGGCGGTCGTGAAGGCAGGGGCAAGAACGATCAACGTCCCCGACACGGTGGGATACGCAACGCCCGTGGAGATGGCGGACCGAATCCGGCGGCTTAAGGAGAGGGTCCCCGCGCTGGACAAGGTCGTCCTCTCCATGCATTGCCACAACGATCTCGGGATGGCGACCGCCAATACGCTGGCCGGAATCCTCGCGGGGGCAAGGCAGGCAGAGGTGACCATGAACGGCATCGGGGAGCGGGCGGGAAACGCCGCCCTCGAAGAGGTGGTCCTGGCGATTCATACCCGGAAGGAGATCTTCAGGAATCTCACCACGGGGATACACACGAAGGAGATCATGAAGACGAGCAAGATGGTCTCGGCCCTGATGGGGCTTCCCATCCAGAGAAACAAGGCGATCGTGGGGTCGAACGCCTTCGCGCACTCCTCCGGCATCCACCAGGACGGGATCATCAAGGACCGCTCCACGTACGAGATCATCCGGCCGGAAGATGTCGGCGGGTCGGCACACTCGTTCACCCTCACCGCGCGGTCCGGGCGGGCGGCTCTCAAGCATCACATCTCCAACCTGGGGCACAAGCTCTCCGACAGCCAGCTGGACTCCCTCTATCAGAAATTCCTCGACCTGGCGGACAAGAAGAAGGAGGTGATGATCGAGGACCTGGAGGTCCTCGTCCAGGAGGAGCTCTTCAAGGTGCCGGAAACGTATCGCCTGGAGCACGTCCAGATCCTCTCGAGCACGCAGGCCACGCCGATGGCCGCGCTCCGGCTGCGCCGTCACGACGAGGTAATCGAGGAGGCGTCTACGGGCAATGGCCCGATCGAGGCAGCCTACAAGTGCATTGAGCGGATCGTCGGGAAGAAGTTCCGGCTGATCAACTTCGGGCTTTCCGCCGTGACGTCGGGCAAGGACGCCATCGGCGAGGCGACGGTCCGGATCCGGGACAACGGGACGATCTTCGCCGGGGCCGCAAGCTCCACGGACATCATCGAGGCGGCGGTCAAAGCGTACCTGAACGCCATCAACCGGTGGGTCGCCGAGCAGGAAAAGGCGAAGGGAACCCGAAGAGCGAAAAGAAAAACCGTGAAAAGACTGGCCGTCGCCTCTCCGTAACCGGGGACCGGCAGGCAGGGGGGGGACGCCGACGGCGCGAATCGGTCGGACGGTCGAACGTCGCGCTTCAGGGGCGCCCGCTTGCGGGCGTCCCCTGCAAGGCATGGTCAGGGCGCGAGTTCTGCAGCCACAGTATTCCAATCATTGTGCGAACCTGGCGACGGATTTCTCGTTCCACTCGATGCCCTGGCCGGGCCGGTCAGGGACCATGAGGTGACCGTCCTTGAGTTGAAACGGCTCGGACAGGATTGGATCAGCCCAATCTTGCCACTCAAGCCAGTGTGCGGTATCGGTGACGCGCATGAGATGCGCGGCGATTTCCGGGTAGAGATGCGTGGACATTGGGATGCCGGCGGCACCCGTAATTGCCGCCGCACGCAACCATCCGCTGACACCGCCAATGCGCATGAGGTCGGGCATAATGTAGTCGCCCGCACCGGCAAGCACGGCTTGATACAGCAGGCGCGGGCCGTAGAAGTTTTCCCCGAGCTGAACCGGAGTCTTGAGCTCCCGCGCCAGCTGCACGTAACCCGGAATGTTGTCGTAGGTGATAGGTTCTTCAAACCAATAGAGCCCCTGGTCGTCGAGCGCGTGGCATCGCACGAGTGCGTCTCCCAGCGACAAGCCCTGGTTGAAGTCGCACATGAGCTTCACTGTTGGGCCGGCCCCGTCGCGCACGGCGGCGATTGCCGCGAGATCATCTGTCAATCTTTCTCTTCCGAGCTTGAGCTTTAGGCCGGTGAACCCGCCTTCAGCCACAAGCGCTGCCGCCTCAGCGGCTAGCTTGTCCGGCGGCGTGAGCCATAGTCCGCTGCTGTTGTAGGCGGGAACCGGACCAACTGTGCCGCCGAGGAAAACGGCGAGTGGCATCTCGGCGGCTTTGGCCAGAGCATCCCATGCCGCCATGTCGAGACCGGATATTGCTATCAGTGATACGCCTTCACGGCCGACGAGATGCAGCGAGCCGATCCCTCGGCGAAAACCATCAAACGGTGCCACCGGTTGGCCTTTCGCCGCTTCGGCGAGATCCTCGATCGCGGGAACAATGTAACGCATCGACTGCTTGAGATACGGCTCGAGGTAGCTGTGACCCACAACACCTTCGTTGGTGTAGAGATCAATCAGAATCAGCGGCCAGTCTTGATACAGGCCAACTTTCGAGACAATCGGCCGTTTCAAGGGCACAACGACAGGCCGCACCCGAACGCTCTTCAGAGTAAGTTGACTTCGTGGCATCAACGACCTCCTTGCGGAAACAGTGAAGCCCGATGTATCAACGACTGGTGTCTGGTGCTGGCGTCTCTCACTGCGCCCTAACATCCGCCTAGCGGAACTCCTCCCGCGGGGGCGAGAAGGCTTCGAGGGTCATCGCCCCTTGCGGTCCCGCCACGGCCTTGTGGGAAACACCCCCCGGGACAAGGAAGATCGCGCTCCCGGAGAGGGTGCGCGTCTCCCCGGCTACGGTCAGCTTCATCGTCCCCGACACCATCATCCCCATCTGCTCGTGGGGGTGGGAATGCTCGGGGACGACCGCGTTCGGCGCGAGGGTGACCAGGGAAAGCATCACCTTCTCCCCGGATGCGATCTTCGCGATGACCCCGGGGGCGAGTTCCCGCGATGGGATATCCTCCGGATTCCAGAACCTGTGCATCGGTATTCCTCTCTCGTACCGGGCGCCACCGAGATCTTAGGAACGTCCCTTTTCTTGGGGGATCCTGGACATCCCTCCCATGTAGGGGCGAAGGACTTCCGGCACGATCACGGAGCCGTCCTCCCCCTGGAAGTTCTCCAGGATGGCCACCACCGTCCGCCCGACGGCGAGGCCCGATCCGTTCAGGGTGTGGGTGAGGCGGATTTTCCCCGAGGCGGGATCGCGGTACCGGATCTTCGCGCGGCGTGCCTGGAAATCCGTGAAGTTGCTGCAGGAGGAGATCTCCCGGTACCGGCCCTGGGACGGGAGCCACACCTCGATGTCGTAGGTTTTGGCGGCCGCAAACCCAAGTTCCGCGGAGCACAGGGTCACCACGCGATACGGGAGGGAAAGGCGCTTGAGAATTCCTTCGGCATCGGCGGTCAGGGACTCGAGCTCGTCCCCGGACTCCTCGGGCCGGCAGACCTTGACCAGCTCCACCTTGTTGAACTGGTGCTGTCGGATCATACCCCGGACGTCCTTCCCGTGCGACCCCGCCTCCGCCCGGAAACAGGGGGTGTACGCCGTCATCCGCAAGGGGAGCGAATCGGCGGGAAGGATTTCGTCCCGGACGATGTTGGTGACCGGCACCTCGGCGGTGGGGACGAGGTAGTAGTCGGTTTCTGCCACGCGGAACAGGTCCTCCTCGAACTTGGGGAGCTGCCCCGTTCCGAAGAAGGAGGCGGAATTCGCAACGAACGGCGGGAGGACCTCCGTGTAGCCGTTCTCCCGGGTGTGGACATCCAGCATGAAGTTGATGAGCGCCCGCTCCATCAGGGCCCCCGCTCCCTTCATCAGGCAGAACCGCGCTCCTGCGATCTTGGCAGCCCGGTCGAAGTCGAGTATGTCAAGTCCCGTCCCGATGTCGACGTGGTCCCGCACCGGGAAGGGGAGCGCGGGAGGATCCCCCCAGGTCCGGACGGTCGGGTTGTCCTCCTCCCCTTCCCCCTCCGGAACGGATGGGTCCGGGAGGTTGGGGAGAGAGAGGAGCACCTCCTCCATCCGGCGCTCGATGTCGGGCAGGTTCGCCTCCCTTTCC
>JBFFGP010000088.1:0-4518 GCA_041557435.1 Candidatus Deferrimicrobiaceae bacterium
GGGAAGGGATGGAAGAGCGCGGGGAACGGGAAGTGCGGGCCTTTCTCGAGGGCGCCGGAATCGAGAAGGAGATCCACTCCTTCGAGGAATCGACGCATAACTCGGAGCTGGCGGCCAGGACGCTCGGCGTGGAAGTGGGGCAGATCGCGAAGACGATCCTGCTCCTGGTGGACGATTCCCCCCTCGTTGTGGTGATCTCGGGAGACCTGCGGGTGGACCTGAAAAAAGTCAAGGCGATGCGCAAAGGCCGCAAGGTAAGACTTGCGGGTCCCGAGGACGTGGTGGAACGCACGGGATTCAAGGTCGGTGCCGTTTCCCCCCTGGCGCTTCCCGAAGGGATTCCCATCTACCTGGATGCATCCCTCAATCGATTCGGGACGATCTACCCGTCGGCGGGGGAAACGAACAACATGTTCCAGACGACGCCCGCGGAACTTGCCTCCCTCACCGGGGGCGAGGAAACGGACCTCGCCCGGTGAGTCGGAGCCTCCGGCGTGTGCTCCGGTTGCTGGCGCAGCAGCCGGAGGAGGGGAGGGCGCAGTGAGGCCGGCGTCACCGGCTTTGTTGCTTCGGTGACCGGGGACCCGAGGCGATGCGGGGGGTTCCGCGAAGCGGCGGGGATATTCCTGATTCACCTCCGGGATGCGGGCGAGGAGTGTCCCCACCAAGTGGTGCCATTCCGGCGAGCGGAACCGGCAGCGAGCGGGCGAAGGTCGCGAGCGTAGCTGAGGGGAAGCCCCCCGCGAGCCAGGATCCCCGGTCCCCGACGGGCGCCGCGGTCAGGCCTCGACCTTGAGCACGCGGATCAGCCGTGAGAGGTAGGTCGGCTGCAGGCCGAGCATCTCCGCCGCCTTCGTCTTGCTGCCACCGGACTTGCGGATCGCCCGGAGGATGATCACCCGCTTGTGGTCCCGGACCGACTCGTGGAATCTCATCTCCTCGGGCGTCGCCTCCTCCTCTTCCGTGTCCGCCAGGGCGATGCAGAGGTCCGGCGGGGTGATCTCCTCTCCTTCCGAAAGCGCCACGGCCCTCCCGATGGCGTTTTCCAACTCCCGGATATTTCCCGGCCACGAATACCGATCCAGGATTTCCGCTGTCTCCGGCGAGAGCCTCCTGACGGCGATCCCCATCTCCTCGCAAGCGCGGGAGAGAAAATACTCGGCCAGCGGGAAAATGTCCTCCCGTCGCGCCCGCAGAGCGGGGAGATGGATGGGAATCCCGTTGACCCGGTAGTAGAGATCCTCCCGGAACCTCCCTCTGTCGGTCTCCTTTCTCAGGTCGCGGTTCGAGGCGCAAATGAAGCGGACCTCCGCGGTGTGCGTCTTCACGCCGCCCACGCGCTCGAACGCACGGTCCTGCAGGACCCGGAGGAGTTTCGCCTGCATGGGGAGAGGGACGTCCCCGATCTCGTCCAGAAAGAAGGTTCCCCCATCCGCCAGCTCGAACCGCCCCGGCTTCGAGGTGACCGCCCCGGTGAACGCCCCCTTTTCGTAGCCGAACACCTCCGCCTCCCACAGGGGAGGCGGGATCGCGGCGCCGTTGATCTTGATGAACGGCCCCTCCCGGTGCCCGCTGATCCGATGGATCGCCTGCGCAACGAGCTCTTTCCCCGTCCCCGTCTCCCCCGTGATCATGACCGAGAGTGGGGAAGCGGCCGCCTTCTCGATCACTTTGCGGATCTCCTGCCAGGCAGGAGAGCATCCCACCATGCCGAACCATCCGCCCGTCCCCTGGACGCCGGTGCCCTCCCTCGCGGTGACGGACGCGGTCCGGACGGCGTTCCCCACGACGCGCAGGAGTTCCGCCTCGTCGAACGGCTTCGAGATGTAGTCGAATGCTCCGGACCGGATCGCCTCCACCGCGTCGCCGATCGTTCCGTACGCGGTGATGAGGATGACCGGAAGGTCGGGGCGCCGTTCACGCACGTGGCGAAAGAGGGCCAGCCCGTCCATCTTCGGCATGCGGATGTCCGTGATGAGGGTATCGGCGCGATGTTCGGCGAGCCACGCGGCGGCGGCTTCCCCGTCCGATGCCTCCGCCACGTCGTATCCCTCGCGGACCAGCATCGCCCGCAGCACGCGACGAAGGTTCCGGTCGTCCTCCGCCACGAGAATCGTCGCCTTCACCCGCTCATCCCTCCGGCAGCTTCACCGTGAAGCGGCTTCCCTTCCCGGCTACGGTATCGAACGTAATGGACCCGCCGTTCTCCTCCACGATCCTCCGGCAGATCGCCAGCCCCATCCCCACGCCCCTTTCCCTCGTGGTGAAAAAAGGACGGAAGAGCTGTTTCCGGTCCGCATCCTCGATCCCCGTCCCGGTGTCTTCGACGATAATCTTGCTCTCTGTCCCGTTGGAGGAGACATGGACAGTGAGGTCTCCGCCGTCGGGCATCGCCTCGACCGCATTCGTCAGCAGGTTGAATACCACCCGTTCGATATCGGACGGATCCGCGGTAACCGTCGGGACCGGCTCCCCGACAAGGACGTGGGAGCGAATCTCCTTCATCCCGTTCTTCCTCTCCCGCGCAAGGCGCGCCACAGCCCGCTCCACGGGATCGCGCAGTGCGATCTTCTTCGGAGTGCGGCTTCCGGGCCTTGCGTATTCCAGGAACTCCGTCACCACGCCGTTCAGCCGGTCCGCCTCCTCGACGATGATGTCGAGAAACTCCCGGTCCCGGCGAGGCGCCTCGCGGGAGAGGAACTGGGCTGCCCCCTTGATCACCCCGGCCGGCGTGCGCACTTCGTGGGCCAGCCCCGCCGCAAGCTCTCCGACGGTGGCGAAGTGCTCCTTCCTCTGGATCCTCTGCTTCTGGCGGATGTTCTCCACTGCCAGCCCGATCCCCTCCAGAAAGGGAATCAGAAGTTCCCGCTCCCGGAACGAGGGCGTCTTCTCTCTCCAGCGGAACAGCGCCACCCCCACCATCTTCCCCCGGAGGAAGATGGGGAAGGACCCGTCCCAGGAGTCGTCCCAGATGGAGACGTCCGCCGCGCGCGAACCTCCATGCTCCATGAACTTGAGCATGGAAAACCGCGTGGAGAACCGCCGAAAGGCGCGCAGGTACTCCTCGGGACGGACCGGGAGCGTCCCGATCCCCTCGTCGGTTCCGCCCTCCGGTTGGATCCAGAGAGACGCACGGGCGACGAACGGCACCCGGCCGAGTGCCTCCTCCACGATCCGAGCGATCTCGGAGAGCGACGTGGATTCCGGGATACTCTTCGCAAATTCCCCCAGCCCGGAGTGAATGTTCCGCGACTCCCGGACGAGGAGATCGGAGGAGATCCCCCCGAGCTTTCGCATCAGCACGGGGTAGAAGGTGAGCAGGAAAAACGAGATGAGGAAGGTCCCCGCCAGGGGGAACCAGAATTTCCGTCCGGACACGACCTCCAGGACTCCGAACACGACGGCAAAGGCAAACACCTGGATGACCAGGATGATCGCTCTCCCCACGATGTCCGGGAACTCGAAGAAGTGGAGGTGGAGGATCCCCGTCGCCATGAAATAGAAAAAGAGAAGTACCGCGAATGAGGCAAGCGGCGGAAAGGATATCCCCGTTCCGGGGAGGAAATTGAGGGGCGCGACAAGGCTTGCGATCCCTCCCCCGACGAGGAGGAACTGGAACTTCTTCCGCTCGATCGAGGACGGGTTCGCACGGAACCCGTAGTGGACGACGATGTGGAGGGAGAGGCCGAGATACGGGTAGACGTACAGGAGCGCGGCGACATTCCACCAGGGAGAGAAGAACAACGGGTCGCTCACGATCGTGACGGAGAAGGCCGCGCTGATCCAGATCCCCGCAACGAACGCGGTCCCGTACCACCTCGGGCGGGTCCGGACCGCCGCACCGCTGTACCGCAGCACGAAGGGGGGTATGAACATGACCGCCGCCAGGGCGGTCCGGTGCCAGAACTCCGAGTCGAGAGTCTTCCACAGGTACTCGGGGAAGCACCACAGGAAGATCAGGAACGACAGGTTTGCGAACGCCCGCGCCTCGGCGTCTTCCTTCGCCCACACGCGAAGGTATCCCGCGATGGCCAACGCCACCACCGCGGCCACCAGGCTGCCTTGCGCGTAGTAGTCCAACTCCCTCCTTCGCCTCCCGGAAAAAAACGGGCTACTTCAGGTGAGTCCCTGAATAGCCCGATACGTACGCCCCGCGCTCGAAACCTTTCGTTACTTGAGCCTTGCCTCGGCCGCCTTCCAGTCGATGTTCTTGAAGAACGCCGCGATGTAGTCGGCCCTCTTCAGACCGTAATCGGTCATAAAGGCGTGCTCGAAGACGTCCATGACGAGAACCGGAGCCGCGCCCGCCGGGTGCCCCACGTCGTGCTCGTTTACCCACTGGTTGAAGAACCTCTTTCCGTCGACGTCCTGGTAGAGGACCACCCAACCGATCCCGCGCATCGCACCCGTGGCCCGGAAATCGGCCTCCCACTTCTCGACGCTGCCGA
The DNA here is from genome assembly GCA_041557435.1 of Candidatus Deferrimicrobiaceae bacterium. Lineage (GTDB taxonomy): Bacteria > Desulfobacterota > Deferrimicrobia > Deferrimicrobiales > Deferrimicrobiaceae > JBFFGP01. Next base: position 4,449 of record JBFFGP010000088.1, read on the forward strand.
ACTCCGCGGCAAGCGCCTTCCCAAGCTTGCCCCCCGCGTCGAGGGACCCTTTGCCGCCCAGGTTTTCGAA
>JBFFGP010000089.1:0-4497 GCA_041557435.1 Candidatus Deferrimicrobiaceae bacterium
AGGGGAACTTCGACACGAACTTCATCGAAAAGGTGTTTTTCCAGGAGGAGAAGCAGCGTGAGCTTCCCCACTACGAAGTCGCAGTGATCGCCGCCGCGATCCAGCTTTACCTCGACGAGAGGAAGCAGGCGATCGCGCAGCGGTCCGTCGGGACGGGGGGACCGGCGTCGTTGTGGAAATATTCCACCCGGCCCGGAACACCGAAAAATCCGTAGGAGCGGCCCATGAACTACATCGCCACGATCGGAGACACGGAAGTGAAGGTCACGGTGAAGGAGGTCGGGGTGGCCCGGTACCTGGTGAAGGGCGCCGAGAAGGAGTATCTGGTCGACGCCCACCAGGTCCAGGACAGCGTCTGGTCCATCCTGTACGGCACCGAATCGTTCGAGGTGGACGTTCAGGGCGGAAACGACGATTACGAGGTGTTGATCGAAGGGGACTGCTACAAGTTCTCTCTGATGAACGAGCAGCGCAAGGTGCTCATCCGGGCGGGAGGAAAGGGGGCCGCGGGGAAGGCGCTGGTCACCTCGCCGATGCCCGGGAAGGTGGTGAAGATCCTGGTTGCCGAGGGAGAGGAGGTGCAGGCCGCTCAGGGAGTCATCGTCGTCGAGGCGATGAAGATGGAGAACGAGCTCAAGTCCGCGGGCGCAGGGAAGGTCCAGGAGATCTTCGTGAAGGAAGGGGAGGTCGTCGAGTCGGGGGCGAAACTGGTTCTGGTGGAATAGGGGGTCGCGATGCCGGCACGAAAGGGAAAAGCGGCGGGGATGCCGCGCGTCAAGGCGGGCAGAGATCGGTGGGAGAGGGAGGTCCTGTCCCCGGTGACGGCGAAGGCGCCCGAGAGGCGAAAGCGGTTCGAGAGCACCTCCGGGGAGGAGGTCGACCGGCTGTACACGCCGCTGGACCTGGAAAGATTCGATTACCTGACGGATGCGGGGTTCCCGGGGGAGTACCCCTTCACCCGGGGGGTGCAGCCGACGATGTACCGGGGTCGCTTCTGGACGATGCGGCAATACGCGGGTTTCGGCGATGCCCGGGAGTCAAACCGCCGGTACCGCTACCTGCTTGCGCAAGGACAGACGGGGTTGTCGGTGGCATTCGACCTTCCCACGCAAATGGGGTACGACTCGGACAACCCGGTTGCCTCGGGTGAGGTGGGGAAGGTCGGCGTCGCGATCGACTCGATCGAGGACATGGGAGTCCTGTTCGACCGGATTCCCCTCGGGAAGGTGTCGACCTCGATGACCATCAACTCCACGGCGTCGATTCTCCTCGCCATGTACATCGCGGTGGGGGAGAGCCAGAGGGTCTCCCGGCAGGCGCTGAACGGCACCATTCAGAACGACATTCTCAAGGAGTACATCGCGAGAGGGACCTACATCTACCCGCCGGCGCCCTCCATGCGGATCATCACCGACATCTTCGCCTTCTGCAAGGACCAGGTGCCGAAGTGGAACACGATCAGCATCTCGGGGTACCACATCCGGGAGGCGGGATCGACGGCCGCGCAGGAGATCGCGTTCACGCTGGCCAACGGGATCGCCTATGTACAGGCAGCGATCGATGCGGGGATGTCGGTGGATTCGTTTGCCTCGCGCCTCGCCTTCTTCTTCAACGCGCACAACAACTTCCTCGAAGAGGTAGCGAAGTTCCGGGCGGCCCGGCGACTGTGGGCAAGGATCATGAGGACCCGGTTCCGGGCGAAAGACCCGAGGTCCTGGATGCTCCGGTTTCACACCCAGACCGCCGGGTCGTCGCTTACGGCCCAGCAGCCGGACAACAACGTCGTCCGCGTGACCGTCCAGGCGCTCGCCGCCGTTCTCGGCGGGACGCAGTCCCTGCACACCAACTCCCGGGACGAGGCGCTCTCGCTCCCCACCGAGGACTCGGTGCGCATAGCCCTCCGGACGCAGCAGGTCATCGCCCATGAGAGCGGCGCGGGAGACACGGTCGACCCGCTCGGGGGGTCTTACTGCGTGGAGGCGACGACGTCCCTGCTAGAACGTCAGGCGGAGGAGTACATCGCGAAGATCGACGGGATGGGGGGGGTGGTCAACGCGATCGACCGCGGGTACGTCCAGAAAGAGATCCAGGACGCTGCCTTTCGGTACCAGCAGGAGATCGAGCGGAGGGAGCGGATCATCGTGGGGGTGAACGAGTTCGAGATCCGGGAGCCGAAGCCTGAAAACCTGCTCACGGTCGACCCGAAGATCGAAAAGGGACAGCGGCAGCGTCTCGCAGCCCTTCGCCGGAAACGGGACAGCCGCGCGGTCCGGGACAGATTGTCCGAGCTCGAGCAGGCCTGTCGCGGGAAGGACAACCTCATGCCGCAGGTTCTTGCGGCCGTCAAGGCGTACGCGACGCTCGGCGAGATCTCCGACGTGATGCGGGGGGTCTTCGGAGCGTACCGGGGGAAGATCACGATCTGATCCTCCTTCGCGCTTCGTGCTACGGAGGACACGCCGCCTTAGCTCCTGCCGGGCGGGGACTCCCCCCCCCCACGTCCGACCCGGGGACGTCCCATATCAGGGCTTCGGAAGCTGTGGCCGACGAATCGGAAGGTCAGGTTCTGCCTCTCGGTCCTCCCTCCGGAAGAGGGAAGCAAAGCCGCCGGAACCTGCGGCACTCCCGTCGCATCCAACGGGAAAAGCCGCAATCATTATCCGGTACGAGGAGGGGAAAGATGGCCGGGATCCAATGGGAGCGAGATGTAAGCATTGCGTTGGAAAAGGCGAGGCAGACCGGCAAGCCGGTTTTCCAGGACTTCTGGTTCGACGGCTGAATCGGCTGCGCCGAGATGAATACGGGTCCGTATTCCGACGATAAGGTTCAGAGGTTCCTCGAGGAGCGTTTCATCCCCGTTAGAACCGAGTGCTTCTGGGACGACCCCACTCCCCTGATGCAGAAGTACGCGATCAAGTGGACGCCGACCTTCATAGTCCACGACTCTGGGGGGAGCGAGCATCACCGGTTCGTCGGCTACGTCCCCACGGACGATCTCTTTGCGCACCTCGGTCTGGGGATCGGGAAGGTCTTCTACGACACGGACCGGATGGACGAAGCGATCCGCCAGTTCCAAACCGTGTTCGAGCGACATCCAGGTGCGGGTGCGACCCCCGAGGCGATCTTCCTGCGTGGCGTCGCCGAATACAAGCACACCCAGGATGCGAAAGCCCTGCGCCGGGTGCATGATGTCCTGAAGGCGAACTATCCACAGTCCGAATGGGCCAGGCGGGCGGAGCCGTATTCCGCGATCCCTCTCTGAAGGACCGGGGAGGGCGGGACGGCCGAAACCTCCTCCTGACCGCCGTCTCGCCCCCATCTCACCGCCCCCCTTCCGCCCGTCGACGAATATTTGGTACATTGGGCCGATGGTGAAGCCGAAACGTTTCATCCGCCCGCTCCTGCTCCCGGTCGCTCTGTTCCTGACGGCGACCAGTGTGAAGTACCTCGAGGCAGAGGCAAAGCCGGGTCTGCGCTCTATCGCAACCGGACGCGTCGCCCCATCCCCCTCCGCTCCCGAGATCGCCGTTCTTTGCTATCACGACATCTCCGACGGTCCGGACAAGCCGTCCATCACGATCTCTCCCGCTTTGCTGCGGGCGCAGATCCGTGGGATGAAGCAGGGAGGGTGGGCCTTCCTCTCCGTCTCGGAACTGCTCGCCTACAAGAAGCGCCCGGCGGAACTCCCCCCCCGGGTTGCGGTCCTGACGTTCGATGACGGGTACCGGAGTTTCTCCGAGCAGGTGCTGCCGATCCTCAGGGAAGAGGGGGTGAAAGCGAGCCTGGCGATCGTCTCCTCCTTCATCGACTCCCCCCCGAAGGATATGCCTCCCCTGATGTCGTGGGATCAGGTCCGGGAGGCGGACCAGAGCGGGCTGGTGGAAATCGCCTCCCATACCCACGACCTGCACCGGTACGTGACGAGCAACCCGTACCGGGACACCGGCCCATCCGTCATCACGCGGCGGTACCTCCTCGAGGAAGCGAGGTACGAAGATCGGGAGGAATACCGGTCGCGCATCCGGGAGGATCTCCGGGAGTCGCGGCGCATCCTGCGGGAGAGGCTCGGGCACGACGTCAAGGTGCTCGCCTGGCCATACGGGGGACACAACGCGATGGCCCGAGCCGTCGCCGCGAAGGAAGGGTTCACGGCGACCCTGGGGCTGGACGGCGTCCCCGCCCGGGCGGAGGACTTGCAGGGGGGGTACATCCCGAGGGTGATGGTGTATCGGGGGAGCCGGATCGAAGGAAAGGGGTTGGGCTGGCTTTACCCGCCGCGCATCCCCGTCCGGGCCGCCCAGGTGGACCTGGATGCCGTGTACGACGCCGACCGTGACCTCTTCGTCCGGAAACTGGACCGGGTGGTGGAGAAGGTGGGCCGGATGGGAGCGACCCATGTGTTCCTGCAGGCATGTCCCGATCCCGATGGATCCGGTTTCTTCCGGACGGCCTGGTTCCAGAACCACCAGGTCCCCGTGCGCGCGGACATCTGGTCGA
>JBFFGP010000090.1:0-4487 GCA_041557435.1 Candidatus Deferrimicrobiaceae bacterium
CGTCCGCTCCTGCGAGGGCGGCAACCGATTCGACGTTATCGACGACAACGTCGTCGCAGCCCGAAACGGCCACGGAGATAACGAAAGCGATCGAAAGAAGCCATGCGAAACGGATCCGCAGGGGAAACGAGGCCATCACGACCCTCCTTAAGCCGGCGGTTGTGTGCGCCGTCGATTATGGCTCATCTTACCCTTTCGAAATGGACGAGACGAGTGCCTTCCCGAAGTCCCGGGCCGCGGGCGGTCCGTTCGCCGTCACGATGTTCCCGGATACCACCACTGGTTTTTCGGTGAAGATGGCTCCTCCCTTTTGCATCTCCTTCTTCGAGTCCTCCGTGAGGTAGCATGTGGCCTCCACGCCCTTGAGAACTCCCGCCACCGCGAGGGTCGCCCCCGAGAGGCAGATTCCGCCGACGACTTTTCCTGCGTCCCGGGCTTCCCGGAGAAGCCTGTGAAGGGACTCATCGTTCCACAGGTGCTCGGGAGTCCCGCGTCCCCCGACGGCCACCACGGCGTCGTAGTCGGCTGCCCTGGCGTCCCGGATCGTGAGATCCGGGTTTTCGACGGCGCCGAGCATCCCCCTGGCCGGGGCAATTTCCCGTGACGCCACCTCCGTCTCCGCTCCGGCGCCCGCTACCTCCTCCCGGGGATGGGCGAGTTCCTCGTCCCGGAAATCTTCCTGGCAGATGACGAAAAGCACTTTCTTTCCCGACAGCGGTTTCATCCTGCACACCTCCTCTCCGGACGTTCCGTTCCGATATCTTCCATTGTACCCCGGTTGGGAAATCGTCTATCTTTCCGGGTAAGGCTTCCGTGATATGCCCGGAGTCCGATTCTCGCCAATCCGTAAGAAACCGAAGGGAGGTCCGATGAAAGAGACGCTGAAGGTAGGGTTGGAATACACGCACAAATACCGGGTTCCCGAGGACAAGACCGTGCCGTACCTCTACCCGGAGGCGAAGTCGTTCCAGGAGATGCCGAAGGTCTTCGCCACGGGTTTCTGGGTGGGCCTGTTCGAGTGGGCGTGCATCGAGGCGATGGCGCCTCACATGGAACCGGGGGAAGGCAGCGTCGGGACTCTCGTGAACGTAACCCACACGGCCGCGACGCCTCCGGGGATGGAGGTGACCGTCCACGTCCGGTGTATCGGCGTCGACGGCCGGCGGACCGTATGGGAGATCGAGGGAAGAGACGAGGCGGAGGTGATCGGGAAAGGAACCCACGAGCGGTTTTCGGTCGACTTCGCCAAATTCAACGCCCGGGTCGCCAAGAAGTCCGGCGGGGGGTAAAGGTCGGATCGGCATCCCCTGCGAAGGCTGACGTCGCACAGAGGTGTCGCGGGTCAGATGTTTTTCAAGGCTTGTAGTAGAGAAGCCGCCGGGCTATGGGGGAAACGGCCTCCTCGATTTCCGCTCGTTCCGCAGGCGTCGGAGGGACGGTTTCCTCCACCGCCCGGATGTTTTGCCGGAGCTGCCGCACGTCGTCGCAACCGACCACGATGACGGATACCCCCTCGGTCCCCAGCGCGTACCGGAGGAACGGTCCGGGATCACCGTCCCTGGCCAGGCGAGGCAACGCCCCGCGGGCGAGGGTCTTCATGCCGACGACCCACATTCCTTTTTCGACAGCTCTGGGGATGGTGGTGGAATGGAAGGAGAGGTACGCGGGCTCGGCAGGGTTTACGGGCAGCAGGACCGCATCGAATTCCCCCAATTCCATCGCGCGGTTTACGATCTCCGGCTCCTCGTGACCCGTGATGCCGATAAAGCGGACCGTCCCCTCCTTCTTCGCCCTCGTGAAAGTCTCCATTGCCCCCTTCGGACCGAACACCCGGCCGAGATCCTCCTCCGTCCTAAGGTCATGAATCTGCCACAGGTCGATCCAGTCCGTCCCGAAATTCGACAGGCTCTCCCGCAGGTGCGCAGCGGCTCCTGCCGCCCCGCGGGCGTGCGATTTCGTGGCAAGAAAGATATCCTTCCGTTGTTCCCCGAGGGCCTTGCCGTAGTACGCTTCGCTTCCGGAGTATGCCCGTGCGGATTCGAAATAGGTGATGCCCATGTCCAGGGCCGCCCCGATGAGCGCCACGGCAGAATTTTCTTCGCCGAACGTGCGCAGGATCCCCTCGCCGCCCAGTCCCAGGCGGGTTACCTCGATACCGGTGTTCCCCAGGATGGTTTTCGATAGGTTCATGACGTATTATCATTGGATTCGTGCGTCACGCTACCGGTTTCGCGTTGTGTAGCACTTGGATCCGGGAAATAGTACCTTGTTTTGTAAGATTTTCCTTCCTGCGTGCGACTGCATGTTCAGGTGGGGAACTCCGGCGGTGATTCGCTCATCGATATGACAAGGGGAGGAGGCATGGGGATCGATATCAACATACGAGTCTCCGGCGGGGCCGGCCAGGGCGTGCACACCGTAGGCAACCTGATCGTACGGATGGTTGTGGGAGCGGGGTGCCATTTCCATGTGACCCAGGATTACATGAGCAGGATACGGGGAGGAAGGAACTCGCAGGCGATCCGGATCGGGTCCGACCCCGTGCGCGCGGCAAGGGAGGAGGCGGACATCCTCCTCGCGATCAACCCCGACCACCTTCCTCACTTTCTTCCTGGAGTGGCGAAGGGCGGATTTGCCATCGCGGACGTCCCGACCGCCGCCCCGCCCCTCATCGCCGCGCCGCTCAAGGAGATGGCTGCGATGGCGGGAAGCCCGATCCTCGCGAACGTTGCGGGGGCGGGGGCGATCGCGCACGCGCTGGGGATACCCCCGGAGACCGCGGACCCCGTTTTCGCGGCCGATTTCAAGGGGGACTTTTTCGAGAAGAACCGGGCGGTTTTCCGTCTCGGCGCCGAATGGGCGAGGGAGCACCTGCCGGAGGAGATCGGGAAACGGTTCCGCCTTCCTGCCCGACTCCCGGTCCCCCGGATCATCCTGTCCGGGAACGAGGCGCTCGCGCTGGGCGCGCTCGCGGGGGGATGCAAATTCGCCTCCGGCTACCCGATGACGCCGGGCACGAGCATCTTGGCCGTGTTGGCCGACGAGGGACCCTCCCTCGGTCTCGTATTCGAGCAGGCCGAGGACGAGATTGCTGCGCTGAACATGGCCATAGGCGCATCGTACGCCGGCGCGCGCTCCCTCGTCTCCACCTCGGGAGGAGGATTCGCGTTGATGACCGAGGCGGTGTCGCTCGCCGGAATGATGGAGACACCCGTGGTCGTCGTCCTCGCGATGCGGCCCGGTCCAGCCACCGGAATGCCGACCCGGACCGAGCAGGGAGACCTCGAATTCGTCCTGTCCGCCGGCCATGGCGAGTTTCCCCGTCTCGTGCTTGCCCCGGGATCCCCCGAGGAGGCGTTTGCCCTTGCCCAGCGCGCGATGGACCAGGCGGAGGAGTTCCAGGTTCCCGCATTCCTGTTGACCGACCAGTATCTCGCGGACACGATCGTGGACATCGAGCCCCAGGTTCTGGACGTCCTGCCCGTCCGTCGTCACATCGTCCTCGGCGATTCCGTCCCCCGCACGCCGGAGGGGAGATACCTCCGGCATGCCTACACGGAAAGCGGGATCTCCCCGATGGCAGTGCCGGGGGAGCAAGGAATCACCGTTGTGGTCGACAGCGACGAGCACACCGAGGACGGGCACCTCACCGAGGACCACGAAACCCGTATCCGGATGGTTGCGAAGAGGCTCCGCAAGGGGGCGGAGCTGGCCCGCCGGATCCTTCCGCCTCTCGTCTCGGGGCCTCCGAACGGGGATGCGCTTCTTGTCGGATTCGGCTCGACCAAGGAGGTGAACGAGGAAGCAAGGAGGATTCTCGCCCGGGAAGGACGATCCGTGGCGGTCGTCCACTTGCGACAGGTGTGGCCGTTCCCGTCGGAGGAGATCGCGGGGATCGTGCCCCGCTATGGCGTTGCCCTGACGGTCGAAAACAACGCCACGGGACAGCTTGCCCGGTTGATCCAAAGGGAGTCCGGAGTGAAGATGGACGGGACGATCTCCCGGTTCGACGGGCTGCCGTTCACTGCGGAAAGAATCGCGGCGGAAGCGAGGAAAAGGATATGGACGGGAAATTCGATACCGACATAGAAAACGCATGGTGTCCCGGATGCGGGAATTTCGGAATCCTGAAAGCCGTCAAAAAAGCGCTGGAAGGAACCGGGAAAGAGAATCACGAGATCGTTCTCGTCTCCGGCATCGGGCAGGCGGCGAAACTTCCCCACTACGTTGACGTCAACGTGTTCAACGGGCTGCACGGCAGGGCCTTGCCCGCCGCGGCTGCGATCAGGATGGCCAACCCCGCGCTCACGGTTGTCGTGACGAGCGGAGACGGCGACATCTACGGCGAGGGCGGGAACCATTTTCTCCACAACATCCGCCGCAACGTCGATATCGCGCTTTTCGTCCATGACAACCAGGTCTACGGTCTGACCAAGGGCCAGCCGTCCCCCACGGGCGATGTCGGCTGGACCGGGTCCCTGCAAAGC
>JBFFGP010000091.1:0-4465 GCA_041557435.1 Candidatus Deferrimicrobiaceae bacterium
GGAGATCTATCGCAGGGCGGCGGACTATGCCCGCGGGAGGGGAATCATCATCGCCGATACAAAGTTCGAGTTCGGGATGGCCGAGGGGAAGCTCATCCTGATCGACGAGGTGCTGACGCCGGACTCTTCGAGGTTCTGGCCCGCGGACGGCTATGATCCGGGCGGCCCGCAGAAGAGCTTCGACAAGCAGTTCGTCCGCGATTATCTCCTGACGTTGCCGTGGAACAAGACTGCGCCCGGGCCGAAGCTTCCCGACGAGGTGATCGAGAATACAGCGGAGAAATACCGGGAAGCGCTGAAAATTTTGACATCGAGGGACATCGAGTAAAGCAAGCCGGGTCGTTGCCCGGAGGATCTTCGTCGCCGCCGAGAGGGAAGTACCTGTTGCGCGGTTTGCCTTCGCCGGGTAGCGTGGTCAGGTTCTTCGGAAGGAGCCCGGACTGCGACGAGCGGTTCCTCCCCTACGACCGGGCGAATATCGGGAATATACCCTCCTTTGCGTTTCCCTCTCTCTCCGCCTGATTTACAATAGTCACCGGGAGATAGGGATATTGCCCAGCAAGGACATTGCCGGAAAGACGGTGGCGATCATCGGTGGCGGCCCCGGTGGGTCCTCAACCGCCATAAAGCTGCTCAAGCTTTCCCGCGAACGCGACCTCGGCCTGCGCGTAGTCCTCTTCGAGGGGAAGGATTTCGAACGCCACTACAACCAGTGCGTGGGGGTCCTCTCCCCCCCCATCGAGGAACTCCTGCAATGCCGCCTCGATGTCGAGCTGCCGTACGAGATCTTCAAGCGCCAGATCTTCGGCTACCGTCTCCACAGCGGGGGGAAGGAGATCCTTCTCGTCGGCGCCCACCGTGGCGGCGCCACCTATGCCGTGCGACGGGTGGTGTTCGACCGGTTTCTCCTCTCGTGTGCGAAGATGGCGGGGGCCGAAGTTTCCCGCAACCGGGTGACCTGGATCGACTTTTCGAAGGGAAACCGGGAGAAGATCTTCCTTTACACCGAAGGCGGGATGGTCAAGGCGGACGCGGTGGTGGGGGCGTTCGGCCTGGACGACGGGATGATGGATATCTTCGAGAATGCCACGGAAGGTCGGTACCGCCGCCCCGGCAAGTTCATGCACACCTACGTGGCGAAGATCCATACGGATCATACCTTCATCGAGAAGAAGCTCGGAGACATCATCTATGCGTATCTGTTCCCGCCGGGAATCCCCAACGTGGAGTTCGGCGCGATCACTCCGAAGGGCGACCATATCATTGTGAACGTGGCGGGGCGGCGCGCCGCGGTTGAGGATATGTTCGCATTCCTGTCCGTAAACGCGGTCCGGGACCACTTGCCCCCCGTCGCCCTCGACGACCAGGATGTGTACCGGGGAAAGTTCCCGGGTTCCCCGGCCCGGGGGGCGGTGGGGGAGAGTTACCTGACGGTGGGGGATGCGACCGGGTGGCTCAGGCCCTTCAAGGGGAAGGGGATCAATATGGCCATCCAGACCGGCATCCTGGCGGCCGAGACGATCGTCGAGCACGGCATTTCGCTTCCCTCCTTCAAGATATACGAGGAGCGCACCAGGGAGTTGCGGGACGATTACATCTACGGTACCTGGATGCGCCACCTGTGCAAGGCGGGGGAGATCGCGGGGACGCTCGGGACGGTCCTTTCGATGGCGAAGGTGGATCAGGGTGTGCACGACGCGCTGTTCAACGCGGTGTCCGGACACGACTCGTTCAAGAACATCTTCCGGCGGTACGCGCGTCCCCATGTGCTCGCCGAGGTGCTCCGGAATTATTTTACGGATCGGAGGAGAACGGCATGAACGTGACGGTGCGGCGGATGAAGACGCAGGATTCGGAGGCCGTCCTCCGGATCGATGAGAAGATCACCGGCAAGCCCCACGAGGCGCAATGGGAGTCCAAGATCATCGAACACCTCTCGAACAACCCGCTCGGATGCCTGGTCGCTGAGGCGGGCGGGGAGGTGGTCGGTTTCATTCTCGGGGACATCCGGGGGTGGGAGTTCGCCATCCCCAAGAGCGGCTGGATCGAGATCGTCGGTGTCGACCCGAAGTACCACGGGAAGGGCGTCGCCCGGGCTCTCATCGAGAAACTGCACGTCTATTTCCGGAATCACAACGTAGAGCGGGTGATGACGATGGTGAACTGGAACGACGGAGGTCTTGTGTCCTTTTTCCGCGCGTTGGGGTTCGAGCGGTCGGACTTCATCATTTTGGACAAGGAAGTCGATCCCGGAGAGGGAGGCTGAGATGCGCAGGTTCCTGGCGATGATTCTCGCGGTGTTCTTTCTCGGTTCCGGCGTCTCCGCGTTCCCTGCGCCCAGAAACCTCGTGGGGAAGCCTGCCCCCATGTTCTCGGGGAAGCAGATATCCGGGGAGCCATTGAACCTAAAGAATTTTCTCGGGAAAGGGCCGGTCATCCTCACTTTCTGGTCCATCTACTGCAAGTCGTGCACCGAGGAGATGTCGGCCCTCCAGCGCCTCTACGAGAAGTACGGGAAAAGCAAACTCTCCGTCATCGCCGTGAACGAGGATAGAGATGTGGGGATAGACCGCGTCCGGAAATTCCTGGAACGGTTTTCCACGACGGGGGAAGAACCCAGGCTCACCTTCCCGATTTTCTTCGACGAGAAGGAGAAGGTGTTCAATCAATACTCCGTTGTCCACCTGCCGACGCTTGTGTACATCGGGCGCAAGGGGAAGGTGAGGGAGGTGATCGAGGGGTACGAGCGAGGCAGGGAGCTTGCCGTCCTCGCCTCCATCGAGAAGCTCCTCGAAGAGGTATCGCCGGGGACGCTGAAGGAGGTGGCGGCGGAAGCAGTGTACGATCTCGACATCGCCGCCCCGATTTGCGGCACGTATCGGGACGGGAAATGGTTCCGCCCACTCGACCTCGACGAGACGGGACGGCCCGAGGCGATCGCTCGAGCAAGGGCCGAGGGGGAGGAGCACCTGAGGAGGGAGGCGATTCGACTCGCCCTTGCCGAGCTGGGGATTTCCCTTCGTGGGAAGAGCCGGATCCCCGAATGCGCAGTATCCTACGGGCTGGAGATCCGGACCCCGCGGCGGGAACCGGATACGATCGACCTTCTCGTTGCCCGCCTGAACCTGCCGCGAATCATCGACGTCGTGGACCAGGAGACCATCGAGCGCGAGAGGGAGCTTGTCCTGTACCGGCGGATCAAGATCCTTCTCCCGGCGCTCAAGGACCAGTTGGCTCGCCTGGGATACACAGAAGCGAAAAACGTCGTTCGTGTGCGGTTCGTGCGTGCTTCCCCGCTGGAGGAGAGGTCCTTCGTGGAGGCGATGCAGACCCAATTCCCGTACCTGTCCGAGATCCGGAAAGTGCCGGCCCCGCGGGGGGGGAGGGAGTACCAGGTCCATTCCCACGCCGCTCCGGAAAAGGTGGTGGAGACGATGCGCGGACTGGACGTGGGCCCCCGGAAGCTTTCCGTCGACCTGTTGCCCGGGGACATCGCAGAGGTGGCGATGTGGAGGTGACCGTCCGGTTCTTCGAGAATCTGAAAGGGGTTCTCTCGACCCCCGGCTCTCCCCCGACGCCCCCGGAGGGGCTTCGCCCGGCGGGGGTTCTCGTCCCGCTTCGCTTGCGGAACGGTGAGGTGACGGTCGTCCTCGCGCGCCGCACCGAGCTCGTCCCCCATCACAAGGGGCAGATCTGCTTCCCCGGCGGAAGCCAAGACCCCGGGGACACGGACCTTCTGGCCACGGCGCTCCGGGAAGCGGAGGAGGAGCTCGGGATCCGGGGAGAGGACGTCGATCTCCTGGGGACGATGGAGCCGGTGCCGACCGTGACGGGATTTTTCATCCAGCCGTACGTCGTGCGGATTCCCGGGGAGATGATGTTCTCCCTCGACGAATTCGAGATGGCGGAGGTCTTCGAGGTGCCCCTGTCGGCCTTCTCGGAGTACGACCGGTACCGGTGTGCCGAGGCGACCTTCCTGGGGGAGGAGTACAGGCTCTATTTCTTCGATTACGGGTCCCACACGATATGGGGCGCCACGGCCAAGATTCTCCACCGGCTGGCGGAGTTGACCCGGGGTATCTCCCCGCCATTGACATTGTTTCTTCCACCGGCATAACATAGAAAATTACATTTTCGTCTTGGAAGGTATACGGGAAGGCACGGGAGGAAAAGTGGTGCCTCACAGGATGGAGCCGGGCTCCGTCGGCCTGGTCACGAAACAGTACTTTACCTTTTGCGAGCCTCCGAACGAGATGACGCTTTCCTCCGGGGCGAAGCTGGGGCCGATCACGATTGCCTACGAGACCTACGGGCAGCTGAACCGCGACAAATCGAACGCAATCCTGATTCTTCACGCTCTCTCGGGCGACTCGCACGCCGCCGGGAAATACGCGGAAGGCGACAAGCACCCGGGATGGTGGGACAACAACATTGGGCCCGGCAAGGCATTTGATACCAACAAGTA
>JBFFGP010000092.1:0-4464 GCA_041557435.1 Candidatus Deferrimicrobiaceae bacterium
AACCCCAAGAAGATCATCGGGCTCGAGGGGTATGGACTTCGGGTGGTCGAGCGGGTTCCCGTTGAAGTTTCTCCTAACGAAATTAACGTAAAGTATTTGAAAACAAAAAAGAATAAAATGGGGCATATCCTGGGCGTGGAATAGGGGAGGGGAGATGGTGCGGACAATCGAGGGCGATCTCCAGGGACAGGGCTGAAAAATAGCGATCGTGGTTTCACGGTACAACAGCTTCATCACGGATCGCCTCGTGGAGGGGGCGATTGACGCCCTGCGTCGGCACGGGGTCCAGGAAAAGGACATCACCCTCGTGAAAGTCCCCGGCTCCTTCGAACTGCCGCTGGCGGTGCGGCGTGCGTCCGCGGGGAAAGTGGACGCGGTGATCGCCCTCGGCGCGCTCATCCGCGGTGGGACCCCTCACTTCGATTACCTGAGCGCCGAAGTCACGAAAGGAATCGCGCAGGTTTCGCTCGACTCGGGCGTCCCGGCCTCCTTCGGAGTGCTCACGACGGATACCGTGGAACAGGCGATCGAGAGAGCGGGGACCAAGGCGGGGAACAAGGGTTTCGAGGCGGCCCTGTCCGCGATCGAAATGGCGAAGCTCCTGCGCCAGATGTAGCGGCCGGGGGCTTCAGGGGCAAAGGGAGATTGCGCCGGGAATCTCGGGAGAGGGTCTTTCAAACGCGGTTCATGATGGATTTTCTGGGGGTTGGCCCGGAGGAGGCCATCCCCCTTTTTGCTTTGGTGTCCGCCCCGCCTCGGGACGCGGAATATTATGATGAGACGGTACGAGGGGTGTGGGAGCACAGGCCGGAGATCGACGACCTGATCCGTGAGGCGGCCGAGAACTGGCGGCTGGAGAGGATGACCCTCGTCGACAGGAACATCCTCCGCCTGGGGGCGTTCGAGATCATCCGGTCCCGCGATATTCCGTTCGTGGTGGCGATCAACGAGGCGGTCGATCTCGGAAAGCGGTTCGGATCGGAGGAGTCGGGGGCGTTCATCAACGGGATCCTGGACAAGATCTCGGAGATCAGGGAAAAAAAGGGGAGGCCGTGAGATACCAGCCGAAAGAGATCGAGGGGAAGTGGCAGAAGCGGTGGGAGGAGGAAGGGGTCTTCCGGTGCCCGGACGAGATCACCGCGCCCAAGTTCTACTGCCTCGAGATGTTCCCGTACCCGTCCGGGCGGATCCATATGGGGCACGTCCGCGTGTACACGATCGGGGACCTCATAGCGCGCTTCAAGCGGATGCGGGGGTTCCAGGTCCTCCATCCCATCGGCTGGGACGCCTTCGGTCTTCCCGCGGAAAACGCCGCCCACCGGCACGGCACCCACCCCGCCTCGTGGACGTGGGAGAACATCGGTTTCATGAGGGAACAGCTCCGTGAGCTCGGGATCTCCTACGACTGGGATCGCGAGTTCGCCACGTGCTCACCCGAGTATTACCGATGGGAGCAACTGTTCTTCCTCTGGATGCTTCGGGACGGGCTCGCCTACCGGAAGCGTGCGCAGCTCAACTGGTGTGACGAGTGCCAGACCGTCCTTGCCAACGAGCAGGTGAACCGGGATGGGACCTGCTTTATCCACGATCAGGTGCGCGTAACCCAGCGCGAGCTCGACCAGTGGTTCCTCGGAATCACGAAATACGCGGAGGAACTTCTCGCCGGACACGAGGAGCTCCGGGAAGGATGGCCGGAAAACGTTCTCGAAATGCAGCGGAACTGGATTGGGCGAAGCGAGGGTGCGGAGATCGACTTTCCGCTGGAGAACGGGGACGGAAAGATCACGGTGTTCACCACGCGCCCCGATACGGTCTACGGTGCGACGTTCATGAGCATGGCGCCCGAGCACCCGCTCGTTCTCGAGTTTGCCCGGAAAACGGGGCGAGAGACCGAGGTTCGCGCGTTCGTCGAGCGGGTCGCAAAGCAGGACAAGCTCGTGCGGTCCAGCGAGGAGGCGGAAAAGGAAGGGATCTTCACCGGGGGAACCTGCCGGAATCCTCTCACCGGGGCCAATATCCCCATATACGCCGCCAATTTCGTCCTGTACGAATACGGAACCGGGGCGGTGATGGCGGTTCCTGCACATGACCAGCGGGATTTCGAATTCGCCAGGAAGTACGGGCTTCCCGTCGTGGTCGTCATCCAGCCCGACGGGGAGGTGTTGTCCTCCGATACGATGAGCTTGGCCTATGAGGGGGAAGGCCGTATGGTCGATTCCGGGCCGTTCGATGGATTGCATAGCGAGGAGGGAAAAGGGAGGATCACGGCATTCTTCGAGGAGAAGGGAATCGGGAAAGGGAAGGTCCAGTACCGTCTTCGCGACTGGGGGGTGAGCCGGCAACGGTACTGGGGATGTCCCATACCGGTAATTCACTGCGAGGCGTGCGGGGTCGTACCCGTCCCCGAGCGCGATCTCCCGGTGGTTCTCCCCGAGGACCTGCCCTACACGCGCGAGAAGGGAAATCCCTTGGCGTCCGCCGAGGACTGGATCCGGGTTCCCTGCCCCGCCTGCGGCGGCCTGGCCAGGCGCGAGACGGATACCTTCGACACCTTCTTCGAGTCCAGCTGGTACTTTCTTCGGTACATCGATCCGAAGAACGACAGGGAGCCACTCGACCCGGAAAAGATGCGGAACTGGATGCCCGTAGACCAATACATCGGAGGTGTGGAGCACGCTTGCATGCACCTGATCTACGCCCGGTTCTTTCACAAGGTTCTCCGGGACCGGGGGCTTGCCCCCGGGAACGAGCCGTTCCGCCGGCTTCTTTCCCAGGGGATGGTGTGCATGCAGACGCTGGAATGCCCGAAGCACGGATGGCGGTATCCCGAGGAGATAGACGCCGAAGCGAAGTGCAGGCAGTGCGGGGAGAAGGTCACGGTCGGCCGCTCGATGAAGATGTCGAAGTCCAAGCGCAACGTCGTGGAACCCACCGAGCTCATCGACCGGTACGGCGCAGACACGGCGAGGATGTTCTCCCTTTTCGCGTCGCCCCCCGAAAAGGACCTCGATTGGAGCGAGCAGGGAGTCGAGGGAGCGTTTCGCTTCCTCGGGCGGGTGTATCGCCTGCTCGCCCCGCGCAGTGCGGCGATCTCCCGGGCCGCGGGGACCTGGGACGATTCTCCCGATACCCGGCGCATCCGAAGGGTAACCCACCAAACGCTACGGAAAGTGACCGCGGATGTGGAAGAGAGGTTCCATTTCAACACGGCTATTTCCGCGATCATGGAAATGGTCAACTTCCTGTACCTGGTCGAGGACGCCTCCTGGGAATCCCCGGGGACGGCGCCGGCGCTCGCGGAGGCGGTCGAGATCATTCTCCTCATGCTCTCCCCCTTTGCGCCTCATATCAGCGAGGAGCTCTGGGAAAGGATCGGGAAACGCGGGCTGGTGTGCGCCGAGCCGTGGCCCCGGTTCGACGGGGAAGTGGCCCGGGCGGAGGAGATCCTCGTGGTCGTGCAGATCAACGGGAAGTTGCGGTCGAAAATCACCGTGGATGCCGCGGCGACCGAGGAGGAGATCCGTGCAAAGGTCATGACAGACCCCCGCGTACGGGAATATACGGAGGGAAAGACGATACGGAAGATGGTGTATGTCCCCAAAAAACTCGTGAGCATCGTTTTGTAGCCACATGGGTCCCGTATTCCCCTCACCCGTGTCGCACCCGGGCAAGCATGTTCGAACGCCCCGATCCCTTCCGCAGGGGCGCAGGATCTCACGGCACAGGCGTTTTGCTTCGTGGAGCCTATGTCTCCTCCTGCTCCTTCTTCCCCCCTCGTGCGGGTACCGGCTCCAGGGAAAGGAGGGCTCCCGATTGGGCGATCCCTTGGTCCGGGTGGACCTGCGGCCCTTCGCGAACGAGTCGCTCGTGCCGGACGCCGGGGCATACCTTGCATCGCGTCTGCGGGAGGAGATGCGCCGTAACGGATTCCGGGGGAGGTTCGATCGGAGCATGGCGGATTACTTCATTGAAGGGACCGTGCGGGAAATTCACGAGGATGTGTCTTCCCACGGGGTGGATGAGTTCGCCCTCGAGCACCGCATGACCATCTTCGTGGATATTCGCGTGGTCGAGGTCACCCGGGGGCAGCTCCTCTGGAAAGAGGCGAGGATTTCCGAAACCGCCTCCTACTTTGCCGGTCCCGATTTCCAGTACACGGAATCCAACCGCCGGATGGCGTTCGAGGAGGTTTGCCGCCGCCTTGCCCGGAAGATCGGGCAGACCCTTAAGGTGATCCTGTGAGATCGGTTCCCGCCCCGTCCCCATTCCGTTCCTGGGTGACCGGCGCGCCGGCGCCTGCATACGTCCTGGGGGGGGAGGGCGCAAGACTTTCGGAAATGCTTGCGGAGGAACTGGTTTCCCGGTTCCGGAAGGAAGGGGAAACGGCGGAACTCGTTTCCTGGAGCGTTGCGGATCTGGAACGCGAGTCTCCCGCCGCCGCGTGGCGATCCCCCTCCTTCTTCG
>JBFFGP010000093.1:0-4464 GCA_041557435.1 Candidatus Deferrimicrobiaceae bacterium
GAAGATCTTCGCCTCCGGGAGGTCGAGATCCAGCGCCCCTCTTCCCATGCGGGCGCGCATGAGCCGCCCGGCCACCGTATTCATCCGGAGAAGCATCTCCCCGGTTTCCTTTTGAATCTTCCCGCCCTGCTCTCTCCTCCCGGGAGTTTCCCCTTCTCTTCCGGATCCACGAGCAGCCTGCGGAGGATCGAATGGAGGAGTTCGAGGGCGCCGCGGCCAAGCTCCTCAAGAGGGTTCGGATGACGGACCACCGGAATATTGCGTCCCGCCTCCAATGGTGGGTCACTGCGGCTCGTGGAGGGAAGTACGAAAAGCATGTCAACATGCTTCTGCTCCGCAGCCTGATGCTTGCCCGGTACGGCCCGGAGAGGAAGGGACATTTTGGACTCGCCCTCTCCCGGTACACCCATTTCACCTCTCCGATCCGCCGCTATCCCGACCTCGTCATCCATCGAGTGCTCAAGGCCGCTCTCGGGATCGGGGAAAAGGAATACGCTCCTTACCTCAAAACGATTACCGAAGCGGGTAACGAGATGGGGGCGCGACTGAGTGACCGCGAACGGCAGGCGATGGAGGCGGAGCGCGACGTGGAGCGGCGCGCGAAAGCCCTCTATCTTTCCTCCCGGACGGGCGAAACGTTGTCCGGGATCATCACGTCGGTCACCGGATACGGGTTCTATGTGGAGCTTGAGGAATGTCCCGTGGAAGGTTTCGTCCCTATCTCCACCCTGAGGGACGACGAGTACCGATTCTCCGCGGACCGGGGGGATTGGCAAGGTGTCTTCCGGAAAAGGAGGTTCTCCCTGGGAAATCGCTTGCTCGTCAGGCTGCGCCGGGCGGATGTGGACCGCGGGGAGATCGATTTCCTTTTCGTTGAAAAACTGCTGGATTCTCTCTAAAATAGGGACAATTTGGAGGAGACATGGCCGCCAAGCTGCTGCTCGCCGAGGACAGCCTCACCATTCAGAAGGTCTTCGAACTGGCCTTCAAGCAAACCGGTATCTCGCTTACCATGGTAGACAACGGGGATGACGCCGTGCGATTGGCGCAGGAGATCTCCCCAGACCTTGTGGTTGCTGATGTCTCCCTCCCTGGGAAGGACGGGTTCGAAGTGGCAGCCGAGTTGCAGTCCAAGGAAACGGGTAGTCCCTGCCCTGTCCTCATCCTCGCCGGGACGCTCGCCCCCTTCGATGAAGAGAGGTTCAAAAATAGCGGAGCAAGCGGCGTCCTGTTCAAGCCATTCGAATCCCAGGATTTGATCGAAAAGGTCGATGCCCTTCTCCGGGGTTCGGAGGAACCCGCCCCGGAGCCCGAAGACAGGGAGCACGTTCCCTCCCCCACTGAGGAACCGTGGGATTTCGGCGATGTGTTGAGCGAACTGGAGAATGAGGCGGTGGTTGCACCCGAGTCCCGTACGGCCGGCGTGGACGACCTGTCGGCGGGGGCGGCTGTTCCCGTGGGTGCCTCCGAGACCACCATGTCATTGGGGGATTTCGACGTGTCTCTCGAGGATATCGAGAAGGGAACGGAAACGGAGGTGACCGCCCCGGAAACGGAACTCCTGACGCAGGAGGGGCCCGAGGAGATTTCCCCGGAAACGGAACTCCTGACGCAGGAAGGGCCCGAGGAGATTTCCCCGGAAAAGGAACTGCCGACGCAGGAGGGGCCCGAGGAGATCGCCCCGGAGACGGAACTCCTGACGCCGGAGGGGCCCGGGGAAATCGCTCCGGAAACGGAACTGCTGACGCCGGAAGGGCCCGGGGAAATCGCTCCGGAAACGGAGCCGCTGGCGCCGGAGAAGCCCGGGGAAATCGCTCCGGAAACGGAGCCGCTGGCGCCGGAGAAGCCCGGGGAGATCTCCCCGCCCGAGGACGTGCCGGAAGAGATGTACCGGACCGAGGAACATATCGAGGAACCCACGTTCGACGACTCGCCTCAAGCCGTCACGGATCTTACCCCGGCGTTCGAGATGGTCCAGGAACACGAGACCGTCGAGGAACTGGAGGATGTCGATTTCCTGGAGGATATGGAGCCTCCCGAAGTCGAGGCTGCCAAGCCGCATCCCGGGGAGGAGGCGGCGTTTCCTCCTCTCTCCCTCGTCCCGGAGACTGCCACCTCCGAAGCAGAGCCGGAAGGCTTGTCCTCCCCTGCCGCCACGGACCCTCTCCCCGGGGAAAAAGAGCTTCGGGAGCTGTTTTCCGTGAGGGCGCAGGAGATCTTCCAGAAGGTTGCCGCCGAGACCGTGGAAAAGGTCATGTGGGAAACGATGGAGAATCTCACGAAGGAATTCACCGAAAGGATCCGGGAATCCGTGGAGGCCGTGGCATGGGAGGTTGTTCCGGCCACCACGGAGGCGATTATCCGGGAGGAGATCGAGCGGATCCGAGAGGAAGCCGGGAAGGAATCTTCCTGAAGTCGTCCCGCCAGCAGGCGAACCCCATTCGCACGGGAAGGTCGATCGGGGGAAGGTCGGGTACGCTCCCGGCCGTCCCCTGATAGCATCGGATTCCCAAGGATATCGTGCATGGAAGATAGGCAACAGGCGAAATCGTACGATCCGGCAATCGCCGAGGCGAAATGGTATGCCTACTGGGAGAGGCTTGGCCTCTTTCATGCCGATCCCATGCGACCGGGCGAATCCTACTGCATCGTCATCCCGCCCCCCAATGTCACCGGCTCCCTTCACATGGGGCACGCGCTCAACGTGACGCTGCAGGACGTTCTCGTACGCTACCACAGGATGCTGGGCAGAAACGTGCTTTGGGTGCCGGGGACCGACCATGCGGGGATCGCCACGCAGAACGTGGTCGAACGCCTGCTCGCGAGCGAGGGGATCGAGCGGCAGACGCTGGGGAGAGAGAAATTCGTGGAGCGGGTATGGAAGTGGAAGGAGGAGAGCGGCGGGGTCATCCTGAACCAGCTCAAACGGCTGGGGGCGGCCTGCGACTGGAGTCGGGAGCGGTTTACGATGGACGAGGGGCTATCCTGCGCGGTACGGGAGGCGTTCGTAAGGCTTCACAAGAAGGGGCTTGTCTACCGCGGTCGCTATATCATCAACTGGTGCCCACGGTGCCACACGGCGCTCTCCGACCTCGAGGTCACCCACGTGGAGACGAAGGGGGGACTGTACTACATCCGGTACCCCGAGTTCTCGGGACGCCGGAGCGTGTTGGTCGCCACGACCCGCCCCGAAACGATGCTGGGGGACACCGCAGTCGCCGTCCACCCGGAGGACGAACGATACGCGGGCAGGGTCGGCGCGACGCTCCGCCTTCCCCTTATGAACCGCCCCATCCCTCTGCTCTCCGACGAGATGGTCGACCCCGAATTCGGGACCGGCGCAGTGAAGATCACTCCGGCCCATGACCCGAATGACTTCGAGGTGGCCAGGCGGCACAACCTCCCCGCCGTGCGGGTGATCGACGATTCCGGGAAGATGACGGAGGAGACCGGGGCGTTCGCGGGGATGGATCGGTTCGCGTGCCGCGAAGGGGTCCTCGAGCGCCTCCGGGAGGAAGGGCTCCTCGTCAAGGAGGAGCAATACCTCCACAACGTAGGCCACTGCTATCGTTGCAAGACGGCAGTCGAGCCCACCGAGAGCATCCAATGGTTCGTGAAGACAAGGCCGATCGCAGAGCCGGCAATCCGCGCCGTGCAATCCGGCGAAACCCGGATTATCCCGTCGAACTGGGAACGGACCTATTTCGACTGGATGGAGAACATCCGCGACTGGTGCATCTCCCGCCAGATCTGGTGGGGACACAGGATTCCCGCCTATCACTGCCCTGCCTGCGGCCTGACGATGGTGGAGGTCGACGCACCGGACCGTTGCTCCGCTTGTGGTGCGGGCGATCTTCGCCATGAGGAGGACGTGCTGGACACGTGGTTCTCCTCCGCACTGTGGCCCTTCTCCACGCTGGGTTGGCCGGATGAGACAGAGGATCTTTCCCGATACTATCCCACTTCCGCGCTGGTCACAGGCTTCGACATCCTCTTTTTCTGGGTGGCGCGGATGATGATGATGGGGATCGAGTTCACGGGGAAGGCCCCTTTCCGCGACGTGGTGATCCACGCGCTCGTTCGTGACCCGAGAGGCGAGAAGATGAGCAAGACCCGGGGGAATGTCATCGACCCACTCGACCTCATGGAGCGATTCGGAACGGACGCCTTCCGGTTCACTCTCATCGCACTCGCCGCGCAGGGGCGGGACATCCGGATGTCCGACGAACGCCTGGAAGGGTACCGGAACTTCATGAACAAGCTGTTCCAGGCTGGCCGGTTTGTCAGAATGCACGTGGACGCCGGCACGGCGAGGACCCTCCCGGCGGAATTGTCCGTCGTGGACCGCTGGATCCTCTCCCGCCTCCAGCGCGTGATCGACGAGATCCGGAAGGGGATCGAGGAGTACCGCTTCAACGAGGCGAGTTCGGCGTTCTACCAGTTTGTCTGGCACGAGTTCTGCGA
>JBFFGP010000094.1:0-4458 GCA_041557435.1 Candidatus Deferrimicrobiaceae bacterium
CCACTGTCTGGCCATCAGGTCCTCTTTCGGGAAGTCAGAAGTTCAGGACGGAATACACGAGACGACCGAGGGCGTAATCGACCAGCCCGAGGAACAGAACGATGATCATGACGGTGACGATGACCACCGCCGTGGAGGAAGCCGTCTCCTTCCGCCCGGGCCAGGTCACCTTCTTCATCTCGGTCTTGAACTCTTTCAGAAATCCGGTCACCTTCCGGACGATCCCGTCATCCGACGGGCGCCCCCGTCCGTCGGCCGTCGTCGTCCGTGTCCCCGGAAGACGCTCCAGCAACCTGTCCTTGATCGACCTCGCCATCGCGTACGCTACTCCCGCTCCCGTACAATAGGATGGCAGGCCAGGAGGGATTCGAACCCCCATCACCCGGATTTGGAGTCCGGTGCTCTAACCGTTAGAGCTACTGGCCTTCCCCCGCGCCGTCTACTTGGTTTCCTTGTGCGTCGTGTGCTTCCGGCAGGTCGCGCAGTATTTCCGCAGTTCCACCCGCTCGGTCATGGTCTTCTTGTTTCGCGTCGTCGTGTAGTTCCGGTTCTTGCACTCGGAACAGGCCAGCGTAACGATATCTCTCATTCCCGGGTTCCCCTGTGCTTCCGTCAGGCCCGCGCTATTCCACGATGTCCGACACGACGCCGGCGCCCACCGTCCGGCCGCCTTCCCGGATCGCGAACCGCAGTTCCTTCTCCATCGCCACCGGGGTGATCAGCTCCACCGACAAGCCCACGTTGTCCCCCGGCATCACCATCTCCACTCCCTCGGGAAGGGACGCCACGCCCGTCACGTCCGTCGTCCGGAAGTAAAACTGCGGACGGTACCCGTTGAAAAACGGCGTGTGACGACCCCCCTCCTCCTTCGTCAGGATGTACACCGAGGTCTTGAACTTCCGGTGCGGAGTGATCGAGCCCGGCTTCGCCAACACCTGGCCCCGCTCCACCTCGTCCTTCTTGGTCCCCCGAAGCAGAACCCCGATGTTGTCCCCGGCCTGCCCCTGGTCCAGAAGCTTGCGGAACATCTCCACGCCCGTGGCCACCGTCTTCTGCGTGTCCCGCAACCCCAGAATCTCCACCTCGTCCCCCACCTTGATCACGCCCCGCTCCACGCGACCCGTCACCACCGTCCCGCGGCCCGAAATCGAAAACACGTCCTCCACCGCCATCAAAAACGGCTTGTCCACGTCCCGAACCGGCGTCGGAACAAACGAGTCCACCGCATCCATCAGATCGTGAATGCACTTGCAGGACGCGCAATCCGCCTTCCCGCAACCGCACTCCAGCGCCTTGAGAGCAGACCCCCGAACGATCGGCGTGTCGTCCCCGGGAAAATTGTACTTCGACAACAGATCCCGGATCTCCAGCTCCACCAGCTCCAACAGCTCCGGATCGTCCACCATGTCCACCTTGTTCAAAAACACCACGATGCACGGAACCCCCACCTGACGGGCCAGCAAAATGTGCTCCCGCGTCTGCGGCATCGGACCGTCCGCCGCCGAAACCACCAGCACCGCGCCGTCCATCTGCGCCGCACCCGTGATCATGTTCTTGATGTAGTCGGCGTGACCCGGACAATCCACGTGCGCATAGTGACGATTCTTCGTCTCGTACTCCACGTGCGCCGTCGCGATCGTGATCCCCCGCTCCCGCTCCTCCGGAGCCTTGTCGATCTGATCGAACGCGATAAACTGCGCCATCCCGGCCGTCGCCAACACCTTCGTGATCGCCGCCGTCAGCGTCGTCTTGCCGTGATCCACGTGGCCGATCGTCCCCACGTTCACGTGAGGCTTCTTCCGCTCAAACTTCTGCTTGGCCATGGCGTATCCTCCCTTTGGCGGGGTGTCCCGTCACGCGCCCTTTACCTTCGCGACGACTTCCTCGCTTACGGAGACGGGAGCAGGTTCGTAATGGTGGAACTGCATCGTGTAGGTGGCACGACCCTGCGTTTTCGAGCGAAGGTCGGTGGCATACCCGAACATTTCCGAAAGGGGCACATGCGAGTCGATCACCTGCGTGTTCCCCCGCGCCTCGATCTTCTGGATCCGCCCCCTTCGGGAGGAAAGATCGCCGATCACGTCTCCCATGAAATCTTCCGGGGAGACGACCTCGACCGCCATCACCGGCTCGAGGAGCACGGGGGCGGCATCGTGGCAGGCCGTCTTGAAGGCCATGGATCCGGCGATCTTGAACGCCATCTCGGAGGAGTCCACTTCGTGGTAGGAACCGTCCACGAGGGTGACCTTGACGTCGACCACGGGGTATCCCGCGACGACGCCGTTTTCCGAGGCCTCCCGGACCCCCTTCTCGACGGCGGGGATATACTCTCGGGGGACCACCCCTCCCACGATCTTGTTCACGAACTCCAGCCCCTTTGCCTGCTCGTTCGGTTCCACGGTGATCCACACGTGTCCGAACTGTCCCCGGCCGCCGGTCTGCCGGATGTAGCGTCCTTCCCGCTTCGCGCTGCGGGTCACCGTCTCCCGGTAGGCCACCTGCGGACGTCCGACGTTCGCCTCGACCTTGAACTCGCGCATCAGGCGGTCGACGATGATCTCGAGGTGAAGCTCGCCCATCCCGGAAATCAGGGTCTGCCCGGTCTCCTCGTCCACCTTCACGCGGAACGAGGGATCCTCGGTTGCGAGCTTCTGGAGAGAGTGTCCCAGCCGCTCCTGGTCCGCCTTGGTCTTCGGCTCGATGGCGATCGAGATGACCGGTTCGGGAGCGGAGATCGACTCCAGGATGATCTCGTTCTCCGGGTCGCAGAGGGTGTCCCCCGTGTAGGCGTTCTTCAGCCCCACGCAGGCGACGATATCCCCGGCGTACACCTCCTTGATCTCCTCCCGCTTGTTCGCGTGCATCTTCAGGAGGCGTCCGATCCTCTCCTTTTTCTGGCGGGTGGAGTTGAATACCTGATCTCCCGATCGAAGCGAGCCGGAGTAGATCCGGAGAAAGGTCAACTGTCCGACGTACGGGTCGGTCATGATCTTGAAGGCCAGCGCGGAAAAGGGCTCCTCGTCGTTCGCATGCCGCAGGACGACCGACTCGTCCCGCGGATCGATCCCCTCGACGGCGGGGACGTCCAGGGGGGAGGGAAGAAACGCGAGGACGGCCTCCAGCAGCGGCTGGATCCCCTTGTTCCGGAATGCGGTCCCGCACAGCACCGGGGTGATCTTCAGCGCGATGGTCGCCTGCCGGATCGCGGCCGTGAGCTCGTCGACCTCGATCGTGCCTCCCGAAAGGTATTTTTCCAGCAGGGTATCGTTGACCTCGGCCAGCGACTCCAGAAGCCGCTCCCGGGCGGCATCCACCGCTTCCCGGGACTCCTCCGGTATCGGCACGACGCGGAATTTCGCTCCCAGCGTGTCCTCATCCCAGACCAGCGCATGCATCCGGACCAGGTCGATGATCCCCTGGAACCGCTCCTCGGATCCGAGCGGCAGCTGGATCGGGACGGGGTTGGCCCCCAGTCGCTCCTTCATCATCCGGAGAACCCGTTCGAAATCGGCCCCCGTTCGGTCCATCTTGTTGATCAGCGCGAGTCGGGGAACCCGGTACCGGTCCGCCTGCCTCCAGACCGTCTCGGACTGGGGCTCGACGCCGCCGACGGCGCAGAAGACCGCCAGGACGCCGTCCAGGACCCGAAGCGAACGCTCGACCTCAATCGTGAAATCGACATGCCCGGGGGTATCGATGATGTTGACCCGGTGTTCCCGCCAGAAGCAGGTCGTCGCTGCGGAGGTGATCGTGATTCCCCGCTCCTGCTCCTGCTCCATCCAGTCCATCGTCGCGGTTCCCTCGTGGACTTCCCCCATCTTGTGGGAGACGCCCGTGTAGTAGAGGATCCGCTCCGTCGTCGTCGTTTTCCCGGCGTCGATATGGGCCATGATCCCGATGTTCCGGATCTTTTCCAGCGCGATGAGTCTTCCCACGTCCTGTTTCCTTCCCGCTGCCTCGGAGCGATTCCCGACCCGTTACCAGCGGTAGTGCGCGAAGGCCTTGTTCGCCTCGGCCATCTTATGGGTGTCTTCCTTTTTCTTTACCGTGAGACCGCGATTGTTATATGCATCGAGAAGTTCGGCCGAAAGGCGCTCGACCATCGTTTTCTCGCTTCTCCCCCGCGCGAACCCGATCAGCCACCGGATGCTGAGCGCCAATCGCCGTTCGGGCCGGACCTCGATGGGAACCTGGTATGTCGCGCCGCCGACCCGTCGGGACTTCACTTCCAGGAGGGGCTTCGTGTTCTCCACCGCCTTCTTCAGAACCGATACCGGATCCTCCTTCGTCTTTTCCCGAAGGATCTCCATCGATCCGTAGATGACCTTCTCGGCCACGCGCTTCTTTCCTTCCTGCATGACCCCGTGGATCATCTTTGCAACGAGCGGATCCCCGAACACCGGGTCCGGAAGGATTTCCCGCCTCGTGACCAATCCCCGTCTCGGCATCAGACCAGCC
>JBFFGP010000095.1:0-4455 GCA_041557435.1 Candidatus Deferrimicrobiaceae bacterium
GGCGTCCCGGTCGTTGCGGAGTCCACGGAGGACTTCCAGCTGGACACGGGGGCGATCCGGGCGGCGCTCTCCGACAGGACAAAGGCCATCATCCTCAACACGCCGAACAATCCGACGGGCGCCGTCTATCCCCGGGCCGCCCTTCTCGCGCTCGACGAAACGCTCTCCGAGAGGGAAAAACGGACGGGGAACCCGATCTACGTTTTGTCCGACGAGCCGTACAGGAAGATCGTGTATCCGGGGTTTTCCTTCTACCCTCCCGCGGCTGCCCTGCGCAACACCCTCGTCGCCCACTCCCACTCGAAGGACCTCAACGTCCCCGGGGAGAGAATCGGATATCTCGCGGTAAGTCCGCGCGCAGCGGACGCCGGGGAGATATGGGACGCATGCGTGTTCTGCAACCGGGTGCTGGGGTTCGTCAACGCTCCTTCCCTCATGCAACGGGCCGTGGCCGTGGCCCAGGACCTTACGCCGGACCTCTCCGTGTATCAGGCCAACCGGGATGCTCTTGTCGCGATACTTGCGGCGGCAGGTTTCCCCGCCGTCCCGCCGGGCGGAGCCTTTTATCTCTTTCCCCGGTCCCCCTCGGGGAACGAGATGGAGTTCGTCGAAGCGGCCAGGGAGGAGAACATCCTGGTCGTCCCGGGGCGCGGTTTCGGGCGGGAAGGGCATTTCCGGATCGCCTTCTGCGTCTCCCCGGAAACCGTCCGGAGGTCGCTTCCCGCCTGGGAGAGGCTCGGCAGAAGATATTTCCCCAAGCGAAACCAGGGAGAGACCCGATGAAGGTACCGTTTCGCAGGAACATCGCGAGGATGGCGGGATACGTCCCCGGGGAACAACCCCAGGACGGGAGATTCCTCAAGCTCAACACGAACGAGAACCCGTATCCGCCGTCCCCCTTGGTGAGACGGGCCATCCTGGCGGAGGCGGACGCGTCGCTCCGCCTGTACCCGGACCCGGACTCGACGCGACTGAAAAAGCAGGCCGCCCTGACGTACGGTTTCGATGTCTCCCAGGTAATCGCGGGAAACGGATCGGACGACTTGCTCGCGATGGTCGCCCGCGCATTCGTCGGGGAGGGAGAAGCGCTGTGCTGCCCCACCCCGACGTATACGCTCTACGACACCCTGGTCCGGATCCAGGGGGGGAGGATTACGGGCGTACCCTACCCCGAGAACTACTCCCTGCCGAAGACTCTCGCGGCAAGAAGGGCGAAGGTCACGATCGTCGCATCCCCCAACTCGCCTTCGGGAACGTCGATCCCGACGGACACCCTGGCCGACCTCGCCGACCGGGTGCCGGGAGTGCTCGTCATCGACGAAGCTTACGCGGACTTCGCCGAGGAGTCCGCCCTTTCCCTGGCCCGGGAGAAGGAGAACGTGATCGTGCTCCGGACCTTCTCCAAGTCGTTCTCCCTGGCCGGAATGCGGATCGGTCTCGGGTTTGGGAACCCGGCGATTCTCGAGGGTCTGAACAAGGTTCGTGACTCCTACAACCTCGGTCGCTTGGGCCAAGCCGCCGGGGAGGCTGCACTGAAGGACATCGGCTGGATGGAGAAAAACGTCGCGAAGATTCGGAAGACGCGGGCGGCGCTTCTTTCTTCGCTCCCGTCGCTCGGGTTTTCTCCCTTCCCCTCGCAGAGCAACTTCGTGCTCGCGAAACGTCTGCGGGGAACTTCGGCGAGACCGGTCTACGAGGCGCTGAAACGGAAGGGAATCCTCGTCCGGTACTTCGGCACCCCCCGTCTCGGCGGGTGCCTGCGCATCACTGTGGGAACGGACGAGGAAGTCGGGACGCTCCTCGCGGCCCTGGGGAAGATGCTATAGCGTAACCGTCCAGTTTCCGCCGGAGGGTGCGTTGATCCAGGATGCGAAGGGACCGCCGGCGCGGAGCCTGAGAACCTGGAAGCAGTACTCCACAACGCTCCCCGACGGGCCGAACACGAACCCCTCGAACGTTCTCGGAAGGGAGAACACCGCGAGGGCGGACGACCTCGCTCGCAGATACGCATCCCTGTCTTCGGAGTGGAAATACTCGGACGCCCGGGTTTCCGAGGAGGCGAAATTCTTCGCTTCCATCACGGTGAGGTTTTGAGCGGCCCAGGAACGGTCCCCCCACAGGATACGGGCACAGACGATATCCCCCTCTTCATCCCGGATCGTGATCCGGGCGCAATTGATCTTGTCGGCGACGGGGACGGTCCCGCCCTCGGGGACGTGGTACAGGAAGAACGGCATCGGCCGGTTCTTGAGGACGGACAGGGCCTCGGGGATTTCCACCACGGGGGCTTGCCCGTCCACGATCGGCACCCGGGCGCGGCACAGGGAGAGGGAAGGCTTCTTGCGCATGGCGCCGAATCCGAACCGGACGGTTCCCGACCGAGGATGTTCCGGTCGGAGGGGCAACGCGAGCCGGAACATCCCCCTGCCTTCCGCGGGGGGGATATTCCCCTCCCCTTCCTCCTCCATCACGCTCAGGTCTTCGTCGATGTCGGATCCCGGGAGGAAGACTTCGTGCGCGGGGGAAAACCATTCCCTGGCGCCGTCCACGGTCGAGAAGAAGTAGCGCACCCGCAACCGGTCGCCGTCCGGCGGCCGGGGGAGAAACAGATGAGCCTGCCGGGTTCCGGGAGTTCCCGCAGGCGCCACGACGACGGTGGACCGGGCTCGGACAACCTCGGGAGAGCCCTCCGCCGTAACGGTGTAGTGGATCAGGGCAAGGTCGGGACGGTCGAATCCATCGTGAAACCAGCGGCGCAATACGTACATTGCCACTCTCCCTTCGCCGGCTGCAGTCGTTGGGTGTGCCGGTAGCGAATGTTTGGTGTACCGCCCCTCCTTTTGTATATCACATTCACTCTACCCCAAGCCGTGCAAGGTCCTCCTCGTCCATCCCGAAATAGTGCCCGATTTCGTGGAGAAGAGTCGTCCGGATCTGGCGTACGAGCTCCTCGGAATCCCGGAAATCCTCCGCGAGAGGTCCCCGGTAGACGGAGATCTTGTCGGGCAGGTTTCCCGAGTCCAGCACGGACCGCTCGGGGAGAGGGATGCCGTGGTAGAACCCGTAGAGGGTCTGCTCGGGGGGAATTTCGAGCTCTTCGAGAAGCCAGTCCGGAGGCCAGTCCTCCACAACTATCGCCACGTTCCGGATCGCCCCGCGAAACAAGTCGGGGAGGTCATCGATCGCCTGCCGGAGCACCTTTTCGAACGCGGCTCGCCTCATGGCGGGCGACGCTACCTCCGCACCACCGGCATCCCGGGCCGGATTCGATCGATCTCGTCCTCGGGAAGCTCCTTCGTGAGAGTGTACCCTTCCGCTGGCAGGGGAATGTCCAGGACGATCGGGATCCCCTTCCCCCCCTCTCCGCCGGGTTCGATGAAGAGAGTCTCGCCCTTTTTCATGAAGGGGGGAATGAACGTCACGGCGACCTTTCGTCCTTCGACTTCGACGATCGTCCCCTCGTTGACCAGCCGGTCCACCAACAGCCGGTCCTTGATGAACGGGTCCGAGAAACGCTTGAGCCGAACGAGGCGCATGACATCCCGTACGAATCCCTGGCGCTGAATGTAGAGAGCGCTGTGGATCGATCTCCCCATGATCGTCACGGAGGGAAACTCTGTGGGGGAGCTTGCCTCCTTCGCCCCGACGAAACGGATTCGCCGTATCGTTGTGGGAGCGTCGAACACCGTGTCCACCAGACTATCGTCGAGCTGGAAATGCTGGGTGAGGACCCGGTGGACCTCCCAGTAGATGACCTCCCGTGCATCCCGGGCGGAGGAGGCGCCGGGACGGGAGGATATGGAAGTTAACGGGTTATACCCGATTTCGATCTTGAGGGGAACCAGGTACCGGTTTACCTCGTCCTTTTCCCTCATAAGGAACAGGAACCGACGGGCAATCCGGGATGCGATCCTGTGGAACTTCTCGATCTTGTTCAGGGTGACCCGCGAGGTGACCTTGATCTCCGGATCCCCCCCCTCGAGAAGGGCGCTCCCCAGTTCCCGCCTGAGCTCGTTCTGATATTCGTAGATTCTCGTGAGGCGGTCTCCCAGCGCCTCCGGCGTATCGGGAATGACCCACTCGACATACGGGATCCACTCCCCGATATCGAGGGATTCGGAGAGTTTTCGGGAAATCGGCTCCGTATAGGAGATGTCGTGGTACACGGAAGCCATGGGAATTCCCATTTCCTCCCCCGTTTTCCGGTTTCGGATCCGGACTTCCCGCTGGCCTGAGAACTCGAACTCGGCGAGGGACAGGACCAGCTTGTCGCTGGACTTCCTGAGGATCTTCCCCTCCATCCGGATCGGGAAACCGGAGGCCGCACTCGCCCCCACGGCCCCGAGGAGCAAGAGGAGCGAGGAGGCGGCCGCGGATGCTTTTCGCATCATCATGCGCCCCCGTTCTCAATCTCGTTTCCCTTTTCCGGAAATTGTATCCCAAACGCCGGCTGGA
>JBFFGP010000096.1:0-4454 GCA_041557435.1 Candidatus Deferrimicrobiaceae bacterium
CGGGCAACCAGGGACTCTGGCTCGCGTGGGGTCCCGGGTCGCGGCCTCCGGGGTCAGGCCCAAGGGAAATCGGGACTCACCCACTCGTAGGATCCGTTTGCATCCAGGTCCGCCTGAATGAAATATCCCGCAACCTCGGAGATGACGACAAGCTGGGCGCTCCTGCCCAGGCTCCCGTCGACCTGAAGCACTCCCATTTCGGGATTGGTGGATCCGGAAGAGAAGCGGAACGGGGTAGGGGTGGAGACGTCGACGTAGCCGTAGTCGTGAAGGTAGATCCTCCCCGAAACGGCAACATCCGAGTAATCGGGGATGCCATCGAAGGGGCTCGTGTCCGGACCCTCCGTCGTTACGACATTGTACGCATGGACCCAGACGGTTTCCCCTGTCCCGTTATCCTCCAGGTAGAGCTCCACCGTGGCGGTCCCGGAAGAGACCGACATGGTCAATTCGACCGTTCCCGTGATGGTTACGGAATCTGCGCCATCCACCATGGTAACGGATCGGAAGGTGAACCGAATCCGGGTGAACTCGCCGGTGGACAGGTCGTAGTGGCCTGTCACCGACGTCGTGCCGGAAATCCCGCCACCCCCTTCACCCAGCCAGTTGCTGAAGGTGAACGTTCCGAAAAAATCTCCCGTACCCGTGTCGACGGAAAGCGTGAAGGAGAGGCTCCCGCCGAACCCGTCGAATATCGTATCCGATACCGTTTCGACGACAAGAGGATCGGTGCGCGTTTCCGACATCGGCTCTGACGCGGAAAGCGGCGCCACCTCGACTCGTTCCACAACTCCCCGGAGCGTCCGGACCAACGCGATAACCCTGGGGTTGCCCGCTTCAAGACTTGGGGGTCCGGATTCCCCAAGCGGCGTGACCGCCGAAGTGGCCAGATCGCCGGCCCGGTAGGCCTCCGTGGTAATGTCGACCACATTGTCCTGGGTCAACGACGCCTGCGAGGTAAGCCCGGCGTAGGGGGATTCGGAACCGCCCCCGCCACCCCCGCCGCAACCGACGAGGAGGGAAACCGCAAACAACGCTCCGATTACAGGAAGCTTTCTTCTCATCGTCCTGCACTCCTTTTCCCAAGAGGTAGGCGAATCCCGCCATTTGGGGTTTCGCCCGCGTCACCCTATGTCTCATCGGATACGTCGGGGATGATCTTTATTCTTTTGGATCCATCCCCTTACATGAGCCTGCAAATCGTTTCCTCGGAAGCAGTATGCCGGATCTCCCGGCTGTCATGGATGTCCTCGGATATGTGAATTTCGATTTTCATTTTCCGTCTCCTCGCATTAAGATGTACCTTTCCCGGCAGAAATTCATCCACGGAGGATCTCCTTCATGCGCCACCTGATTCTCGGAAGCGGGCCGGCCGGCATCGCAGCCGCCAAGGCCGCCCGAAAGATGGAGAAGGACGCCGAAGTCGTCATCGTCACCGAAGAGTTCGCAGCCCCCTACCTGCGGCCCAACCTCCCGGACCTCATCTCCGGCGAGATCGATCCCGCGGCAATCTCAAACCCGCAGGGGGAGGACTTGGCCGCCGAAGGGATCAC
Source organism: Candidatus Deferrimicrobiaceae bacterium (assembly GCA_041557435.1). GTDB lineage: Bacteria > Desulfobacterota > Deferrimicrobia > Deferrimicrobiales > Deferrimicrobiaceae > JBFFGP01. The sequence continues at coordinate 1,554 of JBFFGP010000096.1, forward strand.
GGTCAAGTCCGGCAAGCGTGCAAGGCGGGTGGACGCCTCCAAGAACCGGATCCTCTTCTCCGACGGAAGCGAGGAAATCTACAACTTTCTTTGCATCGCCACGGGGGGAAAACCGGTCCTTCCCCTGGCCTTGATGGGAACCTTCGGGTCCTTCCTGACCCTTAACTCCCTGGGTGACGCTCTCCGGATCAAGGCACGCGCGCTCCGCTCCGACGTGTCGGTCGTGTTCGGCCCCGGCTACCTGGGGCTCGAGGCCTCGCGGGCGCTACGGAAGCTGGGGCAGCAGGTGATCTGGATCAACCCGGGCCTCCCCCGGTTCGGAAACCCGATATCCGGCGAGCTCGAGGCGAAGGTCGCGGAGAAACTCCGGAACAACGGAGTCACGATCAAGGAAGGGACGGACATCGCCGACGTGCTCGATCTCGACGGGAGAACCTATCTCGTCTACACGACCGGCGGCGAGGAGATCCGCTGCCAGATGGTCGTGGTCGCAACCGAGAGGCTTCCCGTCGTCCACTTTCTCGAGGGGAGCGGGGTGAAGGTCGGTACGGGAATCCTGGTCGACGAGTACCTGCTGACCAACGTCTCCAACATCTTCGCGGCGGGCGACTGCGCGGAGGTGTTCGACATCAACCGCCGGGAGAGCCGGATCAATTTCGGGTGGCGCAGTGCGATGAAGCAGGGGCAGTTGGCCGGCGAGAACATGGCCGGTCGCGGAAAGGTCTACATCCGGAACACCGAGGATTACTTCGGGCTCCTCTACGGGTCACCCCTGCTGGACAGGAAGTAGGGGACCCGAAAGGCGAAACCGCCTCAGGCGTTCTTGTCACGGGGCAATCCGCAACCGGGGACCCGGTGCGATGCGAGGGGTTCCGCGAAGCGGCCTGTGGAGCGAGGTGCAGATCCCGGCGAGCGGAACCGGAAGCGAGCGGGCGGAGGTCGCGAGCGTAGCCGATGCTGAATCCCCCCGGCCTTCAGAGGTCCGTTCCGGAAGAGACCGAGCACCGAGAGGGTCGATGCGCCGCATCCGGCAAGGCGCCCTACCGAGGCGTACCCGCAGCGGTACGGTGAGGGAGGGCAACGACGCCGGGGCGGATGCAGCGGCCCTCGAATGCCGGGATCTTACGGGAATGGATCTCTGGTGGCCGGCGAGCCAGGGTCCCCGGCCACCGGCGCAGCAGCCGCAGGGGAGGAAGAGTTCTTAGGAACGTCCCTGTTCTTAGGGCGCGTCGATCTCTCGCCGGGAAAATTCCTGATTCATCTCCGGGATGCGGGAGAGGAGTGTCCTCGCCCTGCTGATTAGCCGGCAGGAAACGTCCACTCCCCCGCGCAGAACCGGGCGGAGCAGGACGGGCAGATCAGGAACACCTCCAGGGTGGAGTCTCTCCGCCGGAAGGCCACGTGGAAACCACCCCCGTAGCCGCAACGGGGGCAGGACGAAAGCTCCCCTTCCACCTGGACTTTCTCCGGGGAGGGCGTCTTTTCCTTCCCCCTCATATCACTCCCCTTTCCCCTTCGTCCGGAAGAAGAGCCAGTTTTTCCCCTCCAGGGGAACGAGGACGTACTCCCCCTGCAGTCGCCTTCCCCGGAACGCGAGTTTGAGCCTGCGGTCGTGCTCGGAGAGAAGATCGTAGGTCCCTTCGTCCCAGGTCGAGACGGTCCCCGCGCCGTACTCCCCTTCCGGGATCTCCCCCTCGAAATCGATGTGCTCCAGGTCATGGTCCTCCACCTCGACCGCGAGTCTCTTCACTCCCGGTGCGACCGGAGGCTCCTTCGGGACCGCCCAGCTCTTGAGCACACCATCCCGCTCAAGACGGAGGTCCCAGTGGAGACGGGACGCATCGTGTCGATGGACGACGAAGCGTGGACTCAATAGTCGATTCCCTTCTCCGCCTCGATCCCCTGTTCGTAGGGATGCTTGATGTTCCGCATCTCGGTCACGAGATGGGCGAGGCGGATGACCTCCTCGTGGGCGTGGCGGCCGGACAGGAGGAGGTGTACGTCAGGCGGTTTCTCACGGATGAGAGAGACGACGTCGGCCAGTTCGAGGAGCTCGAGATGGAGGGCGACGTTGACCTCGTCGAGGATGATGACGTCGTATTTCCCCGACCTCATTTTCTTCCGGGCGGTCTCCAGCGCCTTCGCGGCAGCAGCCGCATGCTCGGCGAATGGAAGGGAGTCTCCCCGGATCCCGACGAACCCTTTTCCCATGGGGATCAGCTCGAACTCGGGAGCGAGGCGCTTCGCGCCGTCCAACTCTCCGTAGTGCAGAGACCCCTTGATGAACTGGATCATGGCGACCCGCATCCCGTACCCCACCGCGCGCACCGCCATCCCGAGGCATGAGGTGGTCTTCCCCTTCCCCTCCCCCGTCAGGACGAGCACGAGTCCCTTCCTCGGCTTCTCCGGAAGCCGCTCCACCTTTCTTCCCGCCATCGACTCCCCCTTCTCCCGATCGTTCCCCCCTCGCCAGGTCCCTGTTATGATGATCGCAGGGGTGCCCCGTTTCACCCCTCGAGCTTAGGGAACCCCGGAAGCGGCACCGATCACGTGCGCTCCCGAGCAGGGCGCAACGCGGTCGGGCGATCGATGGAGGACGGCATGACCGAGCGGAAGCAGCGCTGCATGGTGTGCGCAAAGGAGAAAACGTTCGTGGGATCGATCTGCGAGGAGTGCAAGGCGATGATCCGCGGCGAGGCAACGTAAAAGGGAAATAAAATACGGAAGGAGGCCGAGAAGGAAATCCGCCGGGAGGGGATTCCCCCGAAGAAGTGACGGGGGAATCCGCTACCTGGTCTATACCGCCCGGGCAAACTCCTTTCCGAACTCCTCGCACTTGACGAGATCCGCCTCGGAAGGGGTCATCAGGAAACGGATCGGCTCGGGAGCAACCTTGAGACG
>JBFFGP010000097.1:0-4440 GCA_041557435.1 Candidatus Deferrimicrobiaceae bacterium
ACTCTCCCTTCCGCCGAGGGAACGGAAGACCTCTCTTTCCGGTTCGGCGACGAGGAGGATGGGTAGGTTTTGAAGGAGACGTTCTACATCACGACCCCGATCTATTACGTGAACGACGTCCCCCACATCGGACACGCCTACACGACGATCGCCGCCGACGCGCTCGCCCGGTACCACCGGATGAAGGGGGAGAAAGTGTTCTTTCTCACCGGGACCGATGAGCACGGGGAGAAGGTGCACAAAAGCGCAACGCAGCAGGGGGTCCTTCCGAAGGAGCTGGCCGACCGCGTGGTCACACGTTTCCAGGGGCTCACCCCGGCGCTGCACATCACGAACGACGACTTCATCCGGACGTCGGAGCCGCGCCATTACGCCTCCGTCCAGGCCCTCTTCCAAAAGTCCCTCGGGAACGGGGACATCTACCTGGGGGAGTACGAGGGATGGTACTGCACGCCCTGCGAGTCTTACTGGACCGACCTGCAGCTGGTGGAGGGGAGGTGTCCCGAGTGCAGGCGTTCGGTGGAGAAGCGGAAGGAGCCCTCGTATTTCTTCCGGCTCTCGAATTACACGCAGCCTCTCCTCGACTTTTACGAGAGGAACCCGAAGTTCCTCCGGCCGGAGAGCCGCAGGAATGAGGTCGTCTCCTTCGTGGCCGGAGGCTTACACGATCTCTCTCTTTCCCGGACCTCCCTCAACTGGGGGATCCCCGTGCCCGACGACCCCGGGCACGTGATCTACGTGTGGTACGACGCGCTGACCAACTATATCACCGGAGTAGGGTACCCGGACGGCGGGGAACGGTTCGACACTTTCTGGCCTGCGGACATACACCTCGTGGGAAAGGACATCCTCAGGTTCCACGCCGTCTTCTGGCCCGCGTTTCTGCTGTCCGCCGGCGTGGCACCCCCCCGGGGCGTCTTCGCCCACGGATGGTGGACCGTCGAGGGACAGAAGATGAGCAAGTCGCTGGGCAACGTGGTCGATCCGTACGAGATGGTCCGGACCTACGGCCCGGACGCGTTCCGCTACTTCCTCCTCCGGGAGGTCCCCTTCGGGATGGACGGGGACTTCTCCCGTAAGGCGCTGGTGCACCGGACCAACTCGGAGCTGGCCAACGACTTCGGGAACCTGCTGAACCGTTCGCTCGCGATGCTGGGGAAATACTTCGCCGGGACGGTTCCTCCCCCGGGCAAGCCGGGAGAAGAGGAGCAGGCGATTACGGCGAAGGCGCACGAAGTCCTGCGCACAGTCGACGAGGCGATGGAGGAACTGGAGCTTAGCCGGGCCCTGGCCGCCACCTGGGACCTCGTCAAGGCCGCGAACAAGTACGTCGACTCCCAGGCACCGTGGGCCCTTGCGAAAGATCCGTCCCGGCGGGAGCGGCTGGGGACGGTCCTCTATACCGTCCTCGAGGCGGCGAGGATCTGCGTTCTCCTGTCGGCCCCGTCGCTCCCGGTGGCGGCCCAGAGAATGTGGGAGGCATTGGGCTGCGAAGGGGCCGTCGAGAAGGCGGTGCTGTCCTCCGCAGGGCTGTGGGGAGGGCTTTCCGAAGGAGCCACCCTTCCCCGATCGGCCGTCGTCTTCCCCCGCATTGAAGAGTAGTCCCCCGTGTACTTCGATACCCATGCACACCTGGATCTATCGCCTCTTTGCGACGCGGAGGACGATGTCGTCCGCCGTGCCCGCGAGGCGGGGGTGACGCACATCGTCACGATTGGAATCGACTCGGAAAGCGACGTAAAGGCGATCGAGATCGCCCACCGGCACGGAGGGGTCTATGCTGCCGTGGGGCTGCACCCTCACGATGCCTCCGGCTGCTCCGAGGATCTGCTTGCGCGTCTTGACCGCCTATCGCGGTGCGACAAGGTGGTTGCCGTCGGCGAGACGGGCCTCGACTTCTTCCGGGACCGGTCGCCGAGGGACGCCCAGCGTGCCGCCTTCCGGGAACAGGTGCGACTGGCCCGAAAACGGAACCTCCCCGTGGTCGTCCACGACCGGGATGCCCACGAAGAGATACTCTCCATCCTCTCCGAGGAGAAGGCCTCCGAGGTGGGGGGGATCATCCACTGCTTCTCCGGAGACCTGGCGATGGCACGTCGGGCGATCGGGATGAATTTCCTCATTTCTCTCCCCGGCGCCATCACCTACAAGGGGACGGAAACCCAGACGGAGGCTGTCCGCCGCCTCCCGCTCGAGAAGCTGCTCATCGAGACCGACAGCCCGTTCCTTACCCCGGTCCCGCACCGGGGAAAGACGAACGAGCCCGCGTACGTGCCCCTCGTGGCAAAACGGATCGCCGAGATCAAGGGGTTGTCCGTCGAGGACGTCGCGCGCGTGACTACGAGGAACGCGAAGCAGATATTCCGGATCCCCGTCGACGAGGAGATCCGCGTCGCCTACACGATCCGGAACTCCCTATACCTGAACATCACCAACCGATGCACCAACGTTTGCACGTTCTGCGCGAAGCGGGGGGATTTCCACGTCAAGGGACACTTCCTGAAGCTCCCCGGGGAACCCGGCGTGGAACAGGTGATCGCGGAGGTCGGCGACCCGAAAGCGCACGAAGAGGTCGTCTTCTGCGGATTCGGGGAGCCCCTGCTCCGGCTACCGGAGGTCAAGGAGATCGCCGCCCTTCTGAAGGCGAAGGGGGCGAGGATCCGGGTCAACACCGACGGGCTGGCAAATCTCGTGCACGGGCGAAACGTCCTGCCGGAGCTCGCCGGCCTGGTGGACGCCCTCTCCGTCTCGCTCAACGCTCCCGATGCGGAGACGTACGCCAGGATCTGCCCGAACCGGTACGGGGAGGCGTCCTTCCCGGCCCTCCTCGACTTTCTCCGGGAGGCGCCGAAGTTCGTCCCTTCGGTCAGCGCAACCGCCGTGGCCCTCCCCGGCCTCGACCACGAAGCGGTGCGCCGCCTGGCCGAATCGATCGAAGGCGTAACCTTTCGCCTTCGCGACTACAACGAAGTGGGCTGACCGGGCCTTCTTCCCGGCGGCCGACGGGAGAGACGGGGCGACGCTACTGCTGTTCGACGGGAATCCCCTTTTTCTTGAGCAGCTCGACGATCCCCTTCTCACCCACAAGGTGGGCGGCCCCCACGACGACGAAGAACTCTCCCTTTTCTTTCAGGTACTCCTCGATCCTCGCGGCCATGTTCACGTTTCTCTTGTAGAGGAGTGCGTCCACCATGGGCAAGAGCCTGGGGTGCTCGTGAATGATCCCGGAGAGGATCTCCTCCATGGCCGCTGCGTCGCCTGCGGTCCACGCGCGGATGATCGAGTCCGTCTTCTCCTCGATCCCGTCCAGGTCCAGGAGGGTATACTGGAGAAACAGGTCCTGGTGCTCGTCGGAAAACCCGTTCAGCATGTCGATCACGAAATCGGGATGCTCGATCTCACGCACCTGTTTCCCGTTCGCCGCCTTTTTGAGAAAGTACACATCGATGCCGTACTCGTAGTCCCATCCCATCTTCTGATATTCCTGCACGGCGAGGGTCATCGCGAGGGCCCACGGCTTGAGACGGCTCACGCTATCCAGGGACAGCACGGGGAACATTCGCGTAAGCAGGTCGCGCGTCTCCTTCGAGATGTGGTTCGCCAGCGAGTCGCTCTCGGGATAGAGGGCGCCCTGAAGAATCCGCTTCTGCCGTTCTCCCCCTTCACCGGCCAGGAGGTCCGCCTCCACGACCAGGACGCCGGACCGGTGAAACGCCTCCTCGATCTCCCGGTCCAGGGGATACATCTCCTTTTTGAACAGGTGGATCGAGCCCAGCAGGTGGGCGGTGGCCGTTTCCGACCGGACTTCCCAGAGGAAATTCCTCTTTTCCGGCTTTGCACGCTTCTGGGCGAAGAGAGGTAACGCAAGGAACAGGACCAAAAGCCCGGTGATCCGGAAAATCGCCTTTCTGGGGATCATGCCGGCCCCTCCTTTCCGTCCTGCCTCTCCCGGAATCCCGTTCACTTCCTTTTCTTTCCCGCGTACAGGTATCTCTCGAACATCCGCCGGTAGTCGGTCCAGGTCGCTCCCTCCCGCAGGTCTTCCATCGCATCGTGGAAGGCATTGGCCTTCGAGTCCATGTTCTCTACGAAGTGCAGGAGGATCGCCTCGAGCGTCTTGGGACGCTTCGGGGATCCGAACTCGAGCTCTCCGTGGTGGGAGAGGATCATATGCTTTACGAGCATCGCCTTGTCGGGGGGAAACCCCTCGATCCGCGTGCACTCCCCGGATACCCACTCCGCGCCCATGTACAAGTGGCCGAGCAGCCGACCCTCGTCCGTGTAGTCGAACGCCCCCTCGTAGGAGAGCTCCCCCACCTTCCCGATATCGTGGAGGAGCGCGCCGGCGGTCAGCATGTCCGCGTCCACGCCTTCGTAGTGCCCGGACAGGAAGTTGCATATCGACGCGACCGACACCGTGTGCTCGAGAAGCCCGCCGAT
>JBFFGP010000098.1:0-4380 GCA_041557435.1 Candidatus Deferrimicrobiaceae bacterium
AGTATCTGCCGCCGGAGGAAAAGAAGACCGAGGCGAAGAAAGGCCGGAAAAAGAAAACGACAGCGAAGGCGCCGGTCGCCGCGAAGAAGAAGGCTGCGAAGGAAACGCCCGAAAAGAAAGAGAAAGCAAAGACCACCCGCAAGACCTCCGCAAGGAAGAAACCGACCGGGGATACCGGTACCGCGAAAACCGGGAAGGCCGCGACGGAAAAACCGGCGACCAAACCGCGCGGCAAAAAGAAATCCTCCGCCAAGGAAGCGGAATAGGGAAGACAGCACTCCGATGCGCCAGTCGGGAAGGCGGCCTTTCAGGGGCCGCCTTTTTTTGTATGGGAGGAATATATATTGACGTAAGAGGGGTTTACCCATAATATGAAAATGAAATTCATAATCGATATGAGGTTCCTGGTCACCTCGTGAAATCCCTCCTCCGGCGCATCGACAAGCAGATCACGGCATCCGGCGGCAAGCGCAGCAAGAGCCGTGCGCAGATCATCGAGGCCTTCTTCCGGTCCGATACCCACCTGACCATCGACGAGTTGACCCGGGTCGTCCGGCGAAGAAACCGGAGCGTCGGGTCCGTCACCGTCTACCGGACCCTCAAGCTGCTGGTCCGGCACGGATATGCGAAGGAGTTGGATTTCGGTGAGGGAGCGAAACGGTACGAGAGCAACCTGTCCGCCCACCATGATCACCTCATCTGCAGAAAATGCGGCACGGTCTCCGAGTTCGAGGAGCCGCAGATCGAATCCCTGCAGGAGCGGGTCGCCAGACAGCACGGGTTCACCCCGACGACGCACCGCCTCGACATCTACGGCTATTGCCGTGGATGCGTAACGGGCGAAATCCTGGAGAACGGGGTATGAAAGGACCCGAAGGATCGGTCGAGAAAGAGGTCCGGCGGGTCGTGCTGGTCGGCAATCCGAACGTCGGAAAGAGCGTCATTTTCGGCTACCTCACGGGACGCTACGTCACGGTGTCCAACTATCCCGGCACCACGGTCGAGGTGGCCCGGGGGGAGGCCAGGGAACGCGGACGGACGATCCAGGTGGTGGACACCCCGGGAGTCTACTCCCTCCTCCCCATGTCCGAGGACGAGCGGGTCACCCGGGATATCCTGATGAACGAGCCGGGAGCGCGAGTGCTCCAGGTCTGCGACGCGAAGAACATGCGGCGTTCCCTGATGATCACCCTCCAGCTGGCGGAAATGGCGGTTCCCCTGGTCCTCGCGGTGAACATGGCCGACGAGGCGAGAAACCGCGGGGTCATGCCGAAGCTGGAAGGGGTGGAGGGCCGGATCGGCGTCCCGGCGGTGCCCACCGTCGCGGTTCGCAAGAAAGGGATGGACCGTCTCATGTCCCTGCTGGGGGAGGCGTCCTCTTCTCCGCTCCGGGTGTCCTACGGGGAGCAGATCGAATCGGCGATCTCCCAGATGGAGTGGCTTCTTCCCGATGCCACTCCGATCGGAAAACGGGCGATCGCGCTGATGCTGCTGTGCGGGGACGATTCGCTCTCTCCCTGGCTCGCGGAACATGTCCCGGCGGAAAGCATCCGCACGATGAACGCGGTGCGCAACCGCCTGGTGGAGGATACGGGCGGTGAGATCGCCTACCGGGTCAACCAGGTCCGTCTGGCCTGGATCGACGCCTTCCTGGGAGAGCTCGGGGAGGAAACCTCCACCGGGAAGAAGTGGGACTGGACACAGGCGTTCGGGCGATGGTCCATGGACCCCCTGTACGGGATTCCGATCCTGGCCGGCGTCCTCTTCCTGGCCTACGAGTTCGTCGGGGTCTTCGGGGCGGGCATCCTGGTCGATTTCCTGGAGAATACCCTGTTCGGGGCATGGGTCGTCCCGGCGGTGCGGCATGTCGTGGACCGGGTGATTCCCTGGGAGATCGGACGCGATTTCCTGGTGGGCCCCTACGGGATGATTTCCATGGCCTTGTCTTACGCGGTGGCGATCGTCCTGCCGATCGTGGGGACCTTCTTCCTCGGCTTCGGAATCCTGGAGGACTCGGGGTACCTGCCGCGCCTGGCGGTCATGGTGGACCGGATCTTCAAGAAGATCGGGTGCAACGGGAAAGCCGTGCTCCCGATGATCCTCGGGCTGGGGTGCGACACGATGGCGACCCTCACGACCCGGATCCTGGAAACCCGGAGGGAGCGGATCATCGTCACCCTGCTGCTCGCCCTCGGGGTCCCCTGTTCGGCCCAGCTCGGGGTCATTCTCGGCATGCTGTCCGATGTCGGGCCCGCGGCGACCGCCGCCTGGGTCGGGATCCTGGTCGGGGTGATCCTGCTGGTGGGGTATCTCGCCTCCAAGGTGATCCCCGGGGAATCCTCCGACTTCATCCTCGAGATCCCGCCCATCCGGATGCCGCAGTTCTCGAACCTGGGGATCAAGACGATGGCCCGGATCGAGTGGTACCTGCGGGAGGCCGTTCCTCTCTTTTTGCTGGGAACCTTCATCCTCTTCGTCGCCGACCGGATGGGATGGCTCGTGACGGTCCGGAGGCTGGCGGAGCCGGTCGTGGTGGGAATGCTCGACCTGCCGCCCAAGACGGCCGAGGCCTTTCTGATCGGCTTTCTCCGTCGCGATTACGGGGCCGCAGGGCTGTTCGACATGGCGCGGGCGGGGATGTTGACGAACCTCCAGGTGGTGGTGAGCCTCGTCACGATCACCCTCTTCATCCCGTGCCTGGCGAACTTCCTCGTCATCATCAAGGAGCAGGGCACGAAAATCGCCGCCGGGATGGCCCTGTTCATCTTTCCGTTCGCGATCCTGATCGGGGCGGCCGTCAACCTTGCCGCCCGGATGCTCGGAATCCGGTTCTAGAGGAATCGTGCCCCTTGATAACACGGTGCCCGCTTTGCCAATATGAGATAGACACCGCCGACCGGGGATGTCGGACCGGATGCCCGATCGGAAAGAGCTGCTCGCTGGTGTGCTGCCCGCGATGCCGGTACTCCTTTCCCGTCCCGGAGTCGAAGGTGGTGAACTTCTTGAAATCGCTGGTGTCGAAAGGGTCCGGAAGATGACGGAACATTCCCAGGAAGAGATCCTCGAACTGGTCTGGACGCTGCGGGAGGAGGGACGCGCCACCCTGTCCCAGCTGCTGCAGGACACCACGGAAGAGGAACCGGACCGGTTGATCCGGGAACTGCACGAGATGGGACTCCTGGAAACCTCCGGGGAGGAGATCCGGCTGACGCGGGAAGGGGAAGGGCGGGCGAGCGCGATCATCCGTCGTCACCGGCTGGCCGAGGTGCTGCTGAACAACCTGTTCGACCTGGACAACCACCAGATCGAAAGCAGCGCGTGCCAGTTCGAGCATATCCTGAGCAAGGCGGTCACGGAGAGCGTCTGCACTTTTCTGGGGCATCCCCCGGTCTGTCCCCACGGTCGCTCGATCCCGCGCGGAGACTGCTGCGACCGGATCCGGACAGAGATCCGACCCCTGGTGTTGCGCCTTTCCGATGCCGGGTTGAGCGACCTGCACCGGATCGTCTTCATCACCCCCAAATCGAAGAAGCGGCTGGAAAAGCTCTCCTCGCTGGGAATCGTCCCGGGCAGCCGGATCCGTCTTCTTCAGCGGAAGCCCTCCTTCGTCCTCCAGATCGGGGAAACGACCGTGGCGGTGGACCGGGACATCACCGATGAGATCTACGTCAAGCGCATGTAGGGCGCTTGCGGTTCTGCTTTCCACGACCCTGGCCGCAGGCGGCGGGATGGTTCCGTGCGCGCGAGCGGAAGGGGAACCCGAACCCTGCCTGATCCTGAACGTCGCGTCCCGCGGGATTCCCCGTCAGGTGGCACGAGAGGCGATGGCCCCGATTCCGGGCCTGCTCGAGGAACACCTCGAAATCCGGTCGGTGATTCGGGATTCCGCCGGGACGGAGGCAGCGGCTTCCGAGAAGCCGGAACCCTATCCGGAACCGGATTCCGCTGCTCTTGGCGAAATTTCCCGACTTCTCGGGGAGGCGAACCGTCGAATGGAGGAGATGGAAACGGTCGAAGCGACCCGATTTCTCGAGGAGGCGGAGAACCGATCCCGGAAGGTTCGGTTCGGGGAGGTGATCCGACCGTACCTCGCGGAGATCTTTTTCCGGCAGGGGGTACTGTATCTGTGGAATGGCGAGGAAGGCCGGTGCCTCGAGCGCTTTGCCCGTTCGCGCGCCTTGCGTCCGGGGTTTTCCCCGGAACCGGCCCTCTACTCGCCTCACGTCCGGGAGGCCTGGGAGCGTTCAAGAGATCGGCCTGCCGGTCCCCCCGAGCTGCTTGTGCAGTCGCTCCCCCCTCGATGACGGTGGAGATGCCGGAGAAGCCCGGAAGTCCCCCCGTGCCGCAAGTGGGGAAGGCTGCCGCCCCGGCGAAGAAGAA
>JBFFGP010000099.1:0-4296 GCA_041557435.1 Candidatus Deferrimicrobiaceae bacterium
CCTGGATGGGCTGCGAGGTGTGAAAAAGGTCAATAAAGGCTGGCGGGGCGGGAAGGAAATCAACACGGTTCGCTACGACCCCTCGGAGATCACCGTGGAAGAGATGGTCGAAGCGCTGACCCGGGCGGGAACTTATCGGGGAACGGCGAATTGACGGGAAGGAGAAGCGGGTAAGGGGGCCCATGCGGAATTTTTACCGGCGCATCAGGACATCCCCCGTTGCATTGCTTGGTGCGGCAACGATTGCGGCGTTTTGTTTTGCCCCGCAGTCCGCGGGAGGATCGGAATATCATCGATTGGATACGGGGAGGACCGCAATGGCAGGCAGGATGGGAACGGAAACGGTGTCGCAATTCGCGGTGAAGCCATCGATCGACGTTTCTGCTCCGAAAGGCACGCGGACGGCGACCTTCGGAATGGGTTGATTCTGGGGTCCCGACTCCCGGTTCGGGAGTCTTCCCGGGGTCGTGAGGACCCGCGTGGGGTACGCGGGAGGTACGACAGAGAATCCTACATACCGAACTATCGGGGATCACACCGAAACGGTGGAGATAGATTTTGATCCGTCCGTAATCTCCTACGAGGATTTGCTCGATGTCTTCTGGAAAAGCCATGACCCGGCGGGACGGTCCGGTAGGCGGCAGTACATGTCGATCGTCTTCTACCACGGTGACGAGCAGAAAGACGCTGCCATCAGAACGCGGGACCGGGAGTCCGCTCGGAGGAATTCCAGAGTGGGTACGGAGATCCTGCCGGCCTCGCGGTTCACCCTGGCAGAAGGGTATCACCAGAAATATGCGCTCCGGAGAAGGCCGGAGCTCATGAAGGAGTACGAAGGTGTGTATCCGTCCTTGCGCGATCTTCTCGCATCCACGGCCGTTTCGCGCGTCAACGGGTACGTGGCAGGCTACGGGACGTGCGAGATGCTTCGAGAGGAGATCGACGGACTGGGATTGTCCCCCGCAGGCAGAAAACGGTTGGCAAACATCGTCGGTGCGCATGAGAGAAATACCGGCGGAGAAACAGGGGCGGCATGTCCGCTGGATTGATGCTTCGGCTGTTTCAGCCCACGATCCCCGCATGGTACTGCTGGAGACTTTTGACGGCACCCCGGCCTTGACGAACCGCCGAGATCCCCTTTGCGGCTGCGATTGCGGCGGCGGTGGTTGTGATATGGGGAACCTGGTGCTTGATGGCCGCCTTCCGGATGTAGGAGTCGTCGTGAAGGCTCATCCTCCCTACCGGCGTGTTCAGGATCAGCTGGATCTCCCCGTTTTTGATGGCGTCCGTGATGTTGGGGCGCCCCTCGTGCTCCTTCAGGATCGGGGACGAAGCGATGCCGTTCTCCGCCAGGAACATCTGCGTCCCCTCGGTTGCCACGATGGCGAACCCCATCTCGGCGAAGCGGCGGGCCGCCTCGAGAGCTCCCGGCCGGTCGCGCTCGGAAACGGTGATGAGTACCGTCCCCTGTAGCGGGAGGAATTGGGAGGCTGCGACCTGCGCCTTGAAAAAGGCCTCCCCGTAGGTTTCCGCCATTCCCAGGACCTCTCCGGTGGATCGCATTTCCGGCCCGAGGATGGGGTCGACCTCCGGGAACATGTTGAACGGGAAGACCGCCTCCTTGACCCCGAAGTGGGGGATCGGGCGTTTGACGAGTGAAAGGTCGCGCAGCTTCTTTCCGAGGATCACCTGGGTGGCGAGTCTTGCCATCGGGATGTTGCAGACCTTGCTTACGATCGGCACCGTCCGGCTCGCGCGGGGGTTGGCCTCGAGGATGTAGACGATGTCGCCCGCGATGGCGTACTGGACGTTCATCAAACCCACCACACCGAATTCCACCGCGATCTTCCGGGTATACTCCTCGATCGTGTCGATGTGCAGGCGGGGGATGCTCACCGGGGGGATCACGCAGGCCGAGTCGCCGGAGTGAACCCCGGCGAGCTCGATGTGCTCCATGACCGCAGGGACGAAAGCGTCCGACCCGTCGGAGATGGCGTCCGCCTCCGCCTCGATCGCGTCATCCAGGAACCGGTCGATCAGGATGGGGCGTTCGGGAGAAATCTCCACTGCCTTGGCCAAGTACTCCCGGAGCATCTCCTCGTCGTGCACCTTTTCCATGGCGCGACCGCCGAGGACGTAGGAGGGGCGGACCATGAGCGGATAGCCGATCCGGCCGGCGATCTCGATCGCCTCCTCGAGCGTGCTCGCCATTCCCGAATCCGGTTCGGGGATCCCCAGCTTTTCGATGATCCGGCGAAACCGGTCCCGGTCCTCGGCAAGGTCGATCGTCGACGGGGGAGTGCCCAGGATCCGGACCCCCGCCGTCTCGAGTTCCGCGGCGATGTTGAGCGGGGTCTGACCGCCGAACTGGACGATAACCCCTTCCGGTTTCTCCTTCTCGTAGATCGCGAGCACATCCTCCACGGTCAGCGGCTCGAAGTAGAGCTTGTCGGAGGTGTCGTAGTCCGTGGAGACGGTCTCCGGGTTGCAGTTGATCATGATCGACTCGTAGCCCGCTTCGCGGAGGGCGAATGCCGCGTGGACGCAGCAGTAGTCGAACTCGATCCCCTGGCCGATCCGGTTCGGCCCCCCTCCGAGGACGAGGACCTTGCGCCTGTCGCTCGTCTCCACACGGTCGGGGCCGTTGTACGTCGAATAGTAATAGGCAGCGTTCTCTACTCCGCTCACCGGCACTGCGTCCCACGCCTCGACGACGCCAAGGGCGGTCCGCTTCTCCCGGATCCTTTCCTCGAGGATACCGAGGATATGGGAGAGGTACTTGTCGGCGAACCCGTCCTTTTTCGCCTCCATGAGGAGGTCGTCGGGGGGCAGCCCCCCCTTGTACGGCAACAGCCGCTCCTCGAGCATAACGAGCTCCCGCATTTGCTCGATGAACCATGGCTTGATGTGCGTCCGGTCGTAGAGGGCCGCAGTCGTTGCCCCCTTGCGCAGCGCCTCGTACATGAGGAACTGACGCTCGCTGGAAGGCTCGGCGAGCATCTCCATGAGGTCCGGCAACGATTTCTCGTGGAAGTCCTTCGCGAATCCGAGCCCGTAGCGGCCGATCTCCAGGGACCGTATCGACTTCTGGAACGCCTCCTTGTAGGTCTTCCCGATGCTCATGACCTCGCCGACGGCGCGCATCTGGGTCCCGAGTTTATCCTCCACCCCTCGGAATTTCTCGAAGGACCAGCGGGAGAACTTGACCACCACGTAGTCCCCGGAAGGGGTGTACTTCTCGAGCGTCCCGTCGCGCCAGTAGGGGATCTCGTCGAGCGTCAACCCGCAGGCGAGCAGCGCCGAGACGAACGCGATGGGGAATCCGGTCGCCTTCGAGGCCAGGGCCGAGGAGCGGGAGGTGCGGGGGTTGATCTCGATAATCACCACCCTCCCGCTGGAAGGGTCGTGGGCGAACTGGATGTTCGTTCCCCCGATCACCTCGATGGCGTCGACGATGTCGTAGGAGTACTTCTGGAGTTTCCCCTGAAGCTCCGGGGCGATGGTCAACATCGGAGCGGTGCAGAAGGAGTCGCCGGTATGCACCCCCATCGCGTCCACGTTCTCGATGAAGCAGACGGTGATCTTCTGCCCCTTGGCGTCCCGGACGACCTCGAGCTCAAGTTCCTCCCAGCCGAGGACCGACTCCTCCACGAGGATCTGGCCGACGAGGCTCATCGAGAGCCCCCGGCTCACGATCGTCTGGAACTCCTCCATGTTGTAGGCGAATCCGCCGCCCGTCCCCCCGAGGGTATAGGCGGGGCGGATCACGACCGGAAACCCGATACGCTTCACGACTTCCTTCGCCTCCTCGAGGCTGCGGGCGATTTCGCTCCGGGGCATCTCTAGCCGTAAGCGCTCCATGGTGTTCTTGAACTCCTGGCGGTCCTCCCCGCGCTCGATGGCATCCACGTTGACGCCGATCACCTTTACCCCGTACTTTTCGAGAATTCCCTGCCGAGCCAGCGCCGAGGAGAGGTTCAGTCCCGTCTGCCCGCCCAGATTCGGCAGCAGCGCGTCGGGCCGCTCCTTCTCGATGATCTCGGTAAGAGATGCCGCGTTCAGCGGCTCGATGTACGTGACGTCCGCCATGGCCGGGTCGGTCATGATGGTGGCCGGGTTGGAGTTGACGAGGACGATCTCGTAGCCGAGCTTCTTCAAGGCCTTGCACGCCTGCGTGCCGGAGTAGTCGAATTCGCACGCCTGCCCGATGATGATCGGACCGGACCCGATGATCAGGATCTTGCGGATGTCCTCGCGTCTTGGCATGGAATCCCTCCGGGATCGTTTTGGATGACG
>JBFFGP010000100.1:0-4280 GCA_041557435.1 Candidatus Deferrimicrobiaceae bacterium
AGCGGATACAGCACATCGCGGAAACAAACCAGGTGTCCTTCCTGGAAGCAGAGGAGATAATCGACGAGATAGAAAAGAGGAGGGAGGGATTCCACAGCCACCACTTCGGTGAGAGCTGGCCCGATCCGGGGAATTTCGACCTCACCCTGAACCCCCTGAACATCGGGATGGACCGGTGCGCGGACATCATCAACTCCCTCGTAGACACCCCCTCGCTCTCCGAGGACTTCAGGAAGAGGGGGAGGAAGATGGTGGCGGAAAAATACGTGGAGGTTTCCGCGGGAAACCGGATCGCCCTCTTCGCCGACCTGGACCACAACTTCTTCGACGTCTCGCTCAGGAAGGGAAAGGAGATCGTCGTAACCTTCTACGATGTTCCGGCGGCGGTGAGGAAAACGGCGGTTTCCGCCGTGGCAGATTTCCACCGGGACTTCAAGGTAATCCAGACGGATGCCGGTCACCCGAAGGCGGCAAAAGGGACCGGCTCGCTCACAACATAACCTCCAGGCCCCTGCCGCGCAGGTACTCCTTCACCTCCCGTATCTTCAGGATCCGGTAGTGAAAGACGGATGCGGCCAGCAGGGTGTCTGCCCCGCCCAGCGTCACCGCCTCGTAGAAGTGCTCGAGGGTTCCCGCGCCTCCGGAGGCAACCACCGGGAGGGAGACGGCATCGGAGATCGCCTTCGTGTACTCCAGGTCGTACCCGGCCTTCGTCCCGTCCCCGTCCATGCTCGTGGGCAGGATCACCCCGGCGCCGAGATCCTCGCACCGCCGCGCCCACTCGACGGCGTCCTTCCCCACGGGCTTCGTGCCCCCGGAGACGACCAGCTCGAAGCCCGACGGCATGGAGGCGTTCCTCCTGGCGTCTATGGCGACGGTGACCTTCTCCTTCCCGAAGGCCGCGGAGGCCTGTCGCACCAGGTCGGGGTTGGCAACGGCAGCGCTGTTCACCGACGCCATATCGGCCCCCGCCTCGAACACGAGCTCGAAGTCCTCCAGGCTCGCGATCCCCCCTCCCACCGTGAGGGGGATATCGATGACGGAGGAGACGTTTTTCACCCACTCCAGGCGGGTCCCCCGGTTCTCCAGGGTGGCCGCTATGTCGAGCATGGCGAGCTCGTCGGCCCCCTCCTCCCGGTAAAAGGCGGCGTTCTCTATCGGGTCCCCCGCGTCCTTGAGGTCAACGAAGTGGACCCCCTTCACCACCCTTCCCTCCTTCATGTCCAGGCACGGCATGATCTTCACGATACCCATGGCCCCTCCTTGTCCCGTGATGTTCCTATTATACACTTCCCCCCGGGAGATGAACCCCGTCCGCGTGGGTCGAACAGACACAGTGAGAGAATGGTAATGCGGAATTCGGAATGCGGAATGAAAACCCAATTCGAAACTCGAAACGCGAAACTCTAAACTGGTTTTTCGGGACCCGGGACTGCCATCCCTCTGATAGGCCTCCGAAAGCCTGCTTCCATGCAGGGGGATAAAATCATGCAAAGGGCGGCTGCCGGTCTAGGCCCGCTCCCCGGCATCGAGCATTACGCCGAGGGCGAGGGCCATTTGCCGGTCGATCGTCCTCTTGTAGTCGGGGCTCATGTCAAGGACGAAGCACCCGAAGGTGAGACGCCTCCGCTCGAACCATCCCACGACGGCCCCCACCTTTCCCTCGGTGAGGGTGTAGTTCGACCGCATCGGGGCGAAGCGGGAGGCGACGATCCGGCCGAGGAGGGACCGCACCACCGAGTCCTCATTCGCAACGCACAGTAGCGACCCGTCAGGCCGGTAGGCGTGCCAGCGGCGCAGAATCAGCATATGATACCAGGACCTCCGGATCCTCCCGATGATGTGCCCGGTTTGGTCCATCACGGTGTACCAGGTGTAGGGAAGGGGAACGCGGTTTTCCTGATGAATCTTCAAGTAGACCTCCCGCATCGACCCGTCGAGAAAGATGGTGGTCCCGTAGCGCTGGCTCAGCGCCAGGGCAGCTGCAAGCAGGGGAAGCAGGAATGCGGCGAACTTCAGCAATGCCCCGGAGGGCCCGGGAAGGCTCTCCGGGATGAGCATCGAGGCGCCCAGAAAGGCCCCGATCCCCAGCGCAATGCACGCCACGGCCCTGACATAGCCGAAGAACGGGTGTGCGGGACAATCGGCGAACAGCAGCGGATCGCCCCTCCTGTCCCAGATGTTGTAGCTCCAGGATCCCGAGCCGTGCTCCGGGCGAAGGAGAAACCGGTCGAGTGATGCAATCTGGCCGCTTCGGTTCACTGCTCTCTCCTGGCGCTGTATGACTACAAATAAGCAATATAGCACAGAAAGGGTGAGGGCGGATGCGCCTTTCTCCGCCGGCAGGGAGCGGATCGGCAGGGCCGCCACGGCCCCGTTATGACTTGAAATTGGGGAGCCGTTTTCTGTACCATTTAAACAGCCACGTACCGGGTGGGAATGAGACGAATCGGGGTTTTTTCGTCCATGAGTCGTAAAATGAAGACAGATTACTTGATCGCAGGCTGCGGTATCGCCGGGGCAATTCTCGCCGGAAAGCTGGCGGGTTCCGGGAAGAAGGTGGTCGTGCTGGACCAGGGGCCCCGTTTCGAGGAGCAGGAGCGGGTGAAGATGATCGCCCGGGCACGGGAGACGCTGAACGACTTCGCCGACTACAACGACGAGGCCGTTCCCGGGACGGTCACACCCCACACCTCGGCGAGGCAGGAAGGGGAGGTTGCCGAGTGGGCCGCCCAGCGGCTCTTCGGTGTAGGCGGTAGCGCCCTCCACTTCGAGGGATTCATGATCCGCCCCCGGGAAGAGGACTTCAAAGTGAGGACGCTCTATGGCTACGGCCGGGACTGGCCCATCTCCTACGCGGAGATCGAGCCCTGGCTCCTCCGGGCGGAGCACGAGACGGGTGTTTCCGGAAACGAGGACAACCCTTACGCATCTCCCAGATCGGGCCCCTTCCCCATGCCGGCCCACGCCTTCTCCTACTTCGACCGGGAGATATTCATCCCCGCCATGGCGAAGATGAACGTGGCGGCCCACTCATGCCCGCGGGCCATAAACTCCGTCCCCTACCGCGGCCGTTCCGCCTGCCTGGCCTGCCGCGCATGCAAGTTCTGCCCCTCCGGCGCGCGCTACTCCCCCGACCGGGTTCACGTGCCGATAATGGATAAAAACCCCAACGTGACCCTCCTGGAAAACGTGAGCCTCAGGCGGCTGGAGACAGACCCGGGCAGCAGCCGGGTGGTAGCGGCCCACGCTGTGGGAGTCAGGGAAAAAGACGCCATGGTAATCTCGGCCGAGAAGTTCATCCTGGCGTTGGGGGGTGTTGAGACGCCGAGGATGCTCATGCTCTCCGCCGGCAACGGAGACCACAGGAAAGGGTTGGGAAATCTGGGGGGGCAGCTCGGGAGGCACTTCGGAGACCACACGAACCCCTTCCTTGTCTACGACGTTGGCCGTCCCGTGGGCAGCAGGCTCGGTTTCGAGACGGTCATATCAGACCACTTCCGGGCCCGGAAGGACCGGGCCGAGAGGCCTGGATTTATGCTCTTTGCCTCTCCCGCCGTGGACTGGATTCCCACCGGGCACTTCGCAGCCGGGTGGGCCACGAAGGGAGACGTTCTCTCCCTTGATGCCCTGAGGAGCACGATCTCCCGGATCGCCTCGGTCTACGTGATGACCGAGCTCAAGGGAGAGGGCACACTCGAGCTCGACACGAGCAGCACCGACGCCTTCGGATCGCCGGTTGCGAAGGTAACCATGCCCCTTGGCAAATGGGACCGGCAAGCGCAGAAGGAACTTTCCGCGCTAGCGCCGAAGATCGGCGATGCGATGGGGGCAACCCGCATGTCCGAGGTGGCTCCCCCCGAGTTCGGACTCGGCTACCACCCCTCCGGCGCAACGGCAATGGCAAAGAGCCCCGACGGGGGAGTCTGCGATGCAAACCTGAAGGTCTTCGGTCTTTCAAACCTCTACCTGGTCAGCAACTCCGTGTTCCCCCAGATGGGGCCGAACCCGCCGACGCTGACCATCGCCGCGCTGGCGCTTCGCCTCGCGGCGCACCTGGAAGGGGGGGCCGCTTCGTGAACAGGTTCAATCCAGAGCGCCGCCGTTTTCTCGGCTTTGTTATGTCGCTTTCCGCCGCCCTTACTCTCGGATGCGACAGACCGGGGAAAAAGCAGGCCGTGACCACCGCCCCGCCCGGCCCCGAGGAGTCGCTGAGACGGGTGATCTTCGCACTCGGCCCCTGGCCAGCGGGAGAAAAGGAGATGGCCAGGGACTTTGCG
>JBFFGP010000101.1:0-4261 GCA_041557435.1 Candidatus Deferrimicrobiaceae bacterium
ACGTCGATCACCTTCCGGTTCTCGAACAGCAGGGCGTAGAACATCGTCCGCGCGCCGACCGCGGAGAGGAACCGCTCCATGTGATGGAGGGCCATGTCAGGGTCCGGGGAACGGACCACTTGGTCCAGGATCAGCGGGGCGATCTTCCCCAGGTAACGGCGAGCCCGGACCGGCATCCGGGTGAACGAAGGCCCATCTTTCAGCATCGCCACGTTCCGACGCGCCGCCTCCTGGTCGGTAAATCCCAATGCCGAAAGCCGGTCGGCGATATCCTCCTCCTCCGATTCCGGGTACAGAACGGCCAGCACGGCCGGGGATATTTCCGGTCCGGCCTCTTCGGGGGCCGCCCGGAAGAGGCTGTCGTAGATCGCCCGGACTTTCCCCGTGTGCCGGTCTATCTCCTCCGTAAGCGCCGGACCGCCGGGAACGCCCATGGCCCGTGCAAGGCGCAACAGATCGCCCTCCTTCTGAGGAAGGGCATGTGTCTGCCGGTCCTGGTACACCTGGATTCTGTGCTCGAGGGACCGGAGGAACCCGTACGCTTCCTCCAACGTTCCGCACTCCTTCTGTGAGACGATCCCCGCCCCGACGAGCGCCCGAAGCGTCTCCACCGTCCCCCGGCGCCGCAGGTCCGGGTTCTTCCCCCCGTAGATCAGCTGGTGCGCCTGTGCGAAGAATTCGATCTCCCGAATCCCGCCCGCACCCAGCTTCAGGTCCCTTTCATGCTTCCTGGCGCGCGAGGACGCGAGGTCGATCCGGTCCTTCATCTCCTTGACTTCTTCGAGGGAGGTGAAGTCCAGGTACTTCCGGTACACGAACGGGGTGATGATCCTCAAGAACCCCTCCCCGACCCAAACGTCCCCGGCCACGGGCCTGGCCTTGATCATCGCTGCGCGCTCCCACGTCTGCCCCCACGACTCATAATAGATCTCGGCGGACCGGAGGGAGTTGGCGAGTTCCCCTTTCGTCCCGTCGGGCCGGAGGCGCAGGTCGACGCGGAAGACGAATCCGTCCTCCGTGACTTCGGAGAGGATCCGGGTGATCATTTCGCAGAGCCGGACGAAATACTGGTGCAGGGTCACCGGCTCCCCTCCCTGGCCGCCCTCCGTCGTCCCTTGTTCGGTCTCGTACAGATAGACGAGATCGATGTCCGAGCTGAAGTTGAGCTCGTGCCCCCCGAGCTTTCCCATCCCGAGGATGACGAATCCGCACTCCCGCCGGTCTCCCCCGACCGTCTCGATCATGGGAGCGCCGTACCTTTCGGACAGTTGCCGTCTGGCGAACCGGACGGCCCCCCCCAGGGCGGCGGACGCCAGCGAGGAGAGGTCCGCCATCACCTCGGTGAGGTCGGAAAGCCTTGCGAGGTCTCGCACGGCGATCCGGGCCACCTCGCGAAATTTCCAGCGGCGCAACGCCTTCTTGATCTCCTCCTCGATGGCGCACCGGTCGGAAAGTTCTGCCGCCTCGGACAGGAGGGAGTCGGGCATGCCTGTTCTTTCATACCCCCTTTCGAGGAAAAGGACGGAGAATACGTCCTGTCGCATCGCCAACTGCTCGGGGAGGGATTCCGATCCGCCGAGGAAGGCGCCCAGGACGCGCGCGGTTTCCGGGCGCTCGTACGCCTGCGCCAGATCATCGGGGGGAAGGGAGTCGGAGAGTCTGGACAGGTTCAGGAAATAGAGCGTGGGGTCGGGCGCCGTCCTGGCTGCCTCGAACATCGCTTCCCAGGCGGATTCCGTCCACGGGATCCGTTTCCGCATCTCCTCGACGAGGGGGAGCGCCCGGGAGGCATCCACGTCGCCTATCTTCCCCAACCGGTCACACGGGGAGTCCGGGCGGGAAGGTATCGTCACCGAAAGAGCTTCCGTATGGCCCCGGAAAAAGGCGGCCGCAACACGCCCTTCTCCGTGACGATGGCGGTCACGTACTTCGCCGGGGTTACGTCGAATGCGGGGTTGTACACGGGGATCCCGTCGGGGGCGATCCTCGTCCCCAGGAAGTGGGTCACCTCTCGGCCGTCCCGCTCCTCGATAGGAATCGCCCTTCCGGTGGGAAAGGCAGGGTCGACGGTGGACAGAGGGGCCGCCACGTAGAAGGGGACCTTGTGTGCCCGGCACAGAACGGCCAGTCCGTACGTTCCGATCTTGTTCGCCACATCTCCGTTGCCGGCAATCCGGTCCGCTCCGACGATCGCCGCCTGTACCTTTCCCGCCTGGAGAATCACTGCGGCCATGGAGTCCGTGATGAGGGTGCAGGGGATGCCGTCTTTCCTAAGCTCCCAAGCGGTCAACCTGGCCCCCTGCAGGAAGGGCCGGGTCTCGCTGACGTACACGTGGAGCTTCTTCCCCGCAGCAACCGCCGCCCGGACTACCCCGAGCGCCGTGCCGTATCCCGCCGTCGCCAGCGCGCCCGCATTGCAGTGGGTGATCACCGAGCCGGCTTTAAGAAGCTTCGCGCCGTGGGTCCCCATCCGTCGGTTGGTCGCGATGTCTTCTTCGTTGATCGCCACCGCCTCCTTCTCGAGGTGGTAGGCGGCCCCCTCGGGCTCATCGGGCAGCTTCTCCGCCACCTTGCGCATCCGGTCGATGGCCCAGAAAAGATTCACGGCGGTCGGCCGGGTGGATGCAAGCTCCTCCGCGGCTTTCCGGAACTCCTCCCGCCACGGCAGCTTCCTCCGGTTGGCGTTTTGCACGGCCAGCACCAGCCCGAACGCGGCCGCCACGCCGATCGCCGGTGCGCCACGCACCACCATCGTCCGGATGGCGTGCGCCACTCCCTGCGCCTGGGTCACGCTCGTCACCGACTCCCTCAGCGGAAGGACGCGCTGATTGAGCAGGAGCAGGGCATCCCCGGTCCATTTCAGCGTCGGTATCGACCGGTTTCCGCTCCCGGAACCACCCGTCATCTTCGGTTCCCCCCCGCATGGAATTTTTCCACCTGGCCCATCACCCTGCTCCGGAGCTCACGAGGCGAAAGTGCGGGAGTCAACACTTCTCCCCCCTTCATGGCCGGCAGGAGGAGGGGGACAGACCGGGATCCGCAATGGCACGGGTCCGAGGCCCTTGCCTCAGGGACGACCGCGCGATTCCCGCACGATCCGCACTGGACCACCTGCTTGCCGCCGGAGAGTTTCCCTCGCTTGGCGAACGGCCGCCCCTCCACCTCCACGATGTCCAGGGCGAAGTCGATGGTGGGTGCGTTGCTGATGCACGTCCCGACGCCGAACCCGTCCACGACATCCCGCAGGGAGACGATATCCTCTTCGCCGAGCCCTCCGGACACGAGGATCCGAACGTGGGAAAACCCTCTCAGGTCGAGTTCCCACCGTACCTCCCGAAGGATCTTCCGGAAGTCCCCCCTTCGCGAGGACGGCGTGTCGAGCCGTACCGCGGCCAGCGACTTCCCGAGTGCCTCGGCCGCCCGGAGCGCTTCGAATTTCTCGTCCTGCAGGGTATCGATCAGGCAGACGCGGGGAACGTCCGCATCCACCGCGCCGTGAAATCCCCGGAGAGCCTCGACGGTGTCCCCCAGCACCAGGATGAGCGCGTGCGGCATCGTCCCCTGGGGGGTCTCCCCGAGGACCAAGGCGCTGCGCAGGACCGATACGCCGTCGGCCCCCCCGAGAAATGCGTGCCGATCGATGATTGTGGAAAGGGCGGGGTGCATCCGACGCGCCCCGAAGCTAAGTACGGTCCGGTCTCCGGCCAGCCGCTTGACGCGGGATGTCTTCGTGGCGATTCCGGAGGCCTGGCAGAGGATGCCGAGCATCGCCGTCTCCATCTCGCAGAACTCCCCGTACGATCCTTCGACGGAAAAGACCGGCTCCTCGCACAGGAAGAGGGAGCCTTCCCCCATCCCCCATACGTCCACGTTCCTGCCCGCAAGGAGGGAAAGCATCTCGTCCATCCCGGCCAGGATCGCATGCTCGTAATCGTCCGGGAACCGCTTGACGTATCCTTCGGCCGTAACCCGCACCTTCTCTTTCCCCAGTTTCTTCAGGACCTCCCTCGTGCGGGCGAAGTAGACATCCGTCGTGTCTCCGCGGCGGATCTCTTCCTGGCTGGGGATCGGGTTCATCTCCCTCGCACCTTTCTTCACCGGGGACATTCCTGATTTATCTCCGGGATGCGGGAGAGGAGTGTCCCCGCCCACGGATCACGCGCACTCCCAGCACCTTCTCCATTTCGTCGAGCGCAAACCGATGCGACTTGTCGGCAAGCCCCGCCACGACCGCCTCCTCCACCGTGACGTCGTAGCCCCG
>JBFFGP010000102.1:0-4250 GCA_041557435.1 Candidatus Deferrimicrobiaceae bacterium
CGAGCGTGACCCCGCGCTCCCGGCACAGGTCCGCCGTCAGGTCGACGGGAAACCCGAACGTATCGTAAAGCCGGAAGGCAACGGAACCCGAGAAGACCTTCGCGCCCGATTTCCCGATCCGGGCGAACTCCTCCTCCACCATCCGGAGCCCGGCGTCGAGCGTTTCGAGAAACCGTTTCTCCTCGTGCAGGGCAATCGTGTTAATGAAAGAGGCGCTCCTCTCCAGTTCGGGGTAGGCGGAGGAGAACTCCCGGATCACGGCATCCGCCACCTGGTGCAGAAACGGCCCTTCGAATCCGAGCTTCTTCCCGTGGCGCAGGGCCCGCCGCATGATCCTCCGCAGGACATACCCCCGCCCCTCGTTGGCGGGGAGGACACCGTCGGCGATCAGGAATGCCGTCGCGCGGGAGTGGTCGGCGATCACGCGGGCAGCGGCGTCCTGAAGGGGGGACCTCCCATACTCCACGCCGCTCAGGCGCTCGATTTCCGCGACGATATTCCGGAAAAGGTCGGTGTCGTAATTGCTTTTCACCCCCTGAACCGCCGCCGCCAGCCGTTCCAGACCCATCCCCGTGTCGATGCTCGGCTTCGGAAGGGGAACTCTCGCACCGCTCTCGTCCTGGTTGAACTGCATGAACACCAGGTTCCAGATTTCGAGGAACCGGTCGCAATCGCAGCCCACGGCGCAAGACGGGCGTCCACATCCCGCCTCCTCTCCCTGGTCGTACATGATCTCGGAGCATGGCCCGCACGGTCCCGTGGGCCCCATGGCCCAGAAGTTGTCCTCCTCGTCGAACCGGACGATGCGGGATGTGGGGAGCCCCATCGTCTTGTGCCAGATGTCGTATGCCTCGTCGTCCTCCCGGAACACGGATACGGTCATCCGCTCGCCGTCGATTCCCATCTCGCGCGTCAGGAAATCCCACCCGAAAAAGATCGCCTCCTTCTTGAAGTAGTCCCCGAAGGAGAAATTCCCCAACATCTCGAAGAGCGTGTGGTGCCGCGCCGTGTACCCCACGTTCTCCAGGTCGTTGTGCTTGCCGCTCACCCGGAGGCACCGCTGCGCCGTGGCAGCCCGCTTCCAGTCGGCAGAGGCAAGCCCGAGGAAATATTCCTTGAACTGCACCATGCCGGCATTGGTGAACAGCAGGCTGGGGTCGTTTCCCGGAACGAGGGAGGAACTGGGCAGCACCTTGTGCCCATGCTTTTCGAAATAGGAAAGAAATGCGGCTCGGATTTCCGCTCCTGTCATGGGAATCAAGCTTCTCCTTCCTCGATTTCGCCCGGCAGCCTCCGGAGCGCCTGCCGGCACGTATCCGGGGTAAACCCCCGCCCGGAGAGGAACCGGAACGCTTTTGCGGTCCCCTCCCGCCCCGCCGGGACCCCGCTGCGGAATTTCTTGGCGAGAGCGGCGTAGGCGGCTGTCAGGGCCTCCTCCGGCCGGGACACCGCACGCACCGATTGCTCGACCAGATCCCGGGGGAACCTCCGCATCAGGAGCGCCCCGGTGATCCTGCGGGGGCCCAACCGGCGGACGTCCCGGTACGCCCGTGCCAGATTTGCGCAAAGGGCCGGATCGTCCACGAGACCGAGTTCCCGGAGCCTGATGAGAGCGGCCTCCGCCTGCGCTTTCGTGAATCCCTTTGCTGCAAGCCGGAACCGGATCTCTCCCTCGCTCAACGGCCGCCGGGAAAGCATGCGAAGGGCAGTAGAGATCGGCCCTCCCGGCGGGGACGATCCCCTCTCTCCCTCACTCTTTCGCCGGCGCCTCATCCCTGTCGAAATCGTCCCACGTAAGATCCGAAGTCGACGAAACCCCGCGAACGCGGAGGGCGAAGTCGTCGGGGTTGGACGCCTGCCGGAGCGCCTCTTCCATGGTGATCAGGTTGTCCTTGTAGAGCGCCATGAGGGACTGATCGAAGGTCTGCATCCCGTAGCTGACATAGCCCTGGGAAATCGCCTCCCGGATCTTCCGTGTCTTGTCCTTGTCCTCGATGTATTCCCGGATACGCGCCGTGTTGAGCATCACCTCGACCGCCGGAACCCGCCCCGTTCCGTCCGCGCGGGGCACGAGCCGCTGGGAAAGGACACCCTTCAAGATCGAGCCCATTTGGATCCTCACCTGTTTGTGCTGGTAGGGGGGGAAGACGCCGATGATCCGGTTGATCGTCTCCGCCGCGTCGAGGGTGTGGAGCGTAGACAGCACGAGATGCCCCGTCTCGGCCGCCATGATCGCCGTCTCGATCGTGTCGAAGTCGCGCATCTCGCCCACGAGGATCACGTCCGGGTCCTGGCGGAGGGCGCTCTTCAAGGCCCCGGCGAACGAGGTGGTGTCCGCCCCGATCTCCCGCTGGTTGATGATGCTCTTCCGGTCCCGGAGAAGGAACTCGATCGGGTCTTCGATCGTCAAGATGTGACAGCTCCGGTGGTTATTGATGTGTTCCACGATCGAGGCCAACGTCGTCGATTTCCCGCTCCCCGTGGTGCCGGTACAAAGGATGAGCCCTCTCGTTTCCATGGCCATCTTCTCGATCACCTTCGGCAGGTGCAACTCCTCGAAGGAGAGGGCCCCGATCGAGATGACCCGGATGGCGATCCCGACCGTGCTGCGCTGCAGGAACACGTTCACGCGGAATCGCCCCAGCCCCGGCACGCTGTAGGAGCAATCGACCTCGTGATTCCTCTCGAACCTCTCCCTCTGCTCCTCGGCAGCGAGGATCTGGGAACATATCGCCGTCACGTCCTCGGGCCGGAGAGGCTGCGGCACCTTGAGAGGCACGAGCCTTCCGTTGACGCGCAGGACGGGGGGAAGTCCCACCTTCAGGTGGACGTCGGACGCAGAGTTTTTGACCGCTGTTTTCAGAATGTCATTGAGTTCCAATTATCCCTTCCCTTCTTGCGCAGCCTTGGGGGCTTCCACCACGCCGGTTTTTTCCAGGATTTTCCTGCACAGCCCCTCTGTGACGTCCGGATGGTCCTTGAGGAAAACCCGCGCGTTCTCCCGCCCCTGGCCGATCCTCTCGCCACTTACGGAATACCACGAGCCGCTTTTCTCCACGACCCCCAGGCCGCTGCCCAGGTCCAGAATGTCCCCCTCGCGGGAGATTCCTTCCCCATAGATAATGTCAAATTCCGCCTCCCGGAAGGGGGGAGCGAGCTTGTTCTTCACCACCTTCACCCGGGTGCGCGCCCCGATGACTCCGTCGTCCTTCTTGATCTGCGTGATGCGCCGGATGTCCAACCGGATCGTCGAATAGAACTTCAGGGCGTTGCCTCCTGTGGTCGTCTCGGGATTACCGAACATGACACCGATCTTCATGCGAATCTGGTTGATGAAGATGACCGCCGTCTGGGACTTGCTGATCGTCCCGGTCAGCTTCCTGAGAGCCTGCGACATCAGCCTCGCCTGGAGCCCCATGTGGGAATCGCCCATCTCCCCCTCGATCTCCGCCTTCGGCACCAACGCGGCCACGGAGTCGATGACCAGGATGTCCAAGGCGCCGCTGCGTACCAGCATCTCGGCGATTTCGAGCGCCTGTTCCCCCGTATCCGGCTGCGAGACGAGGAGATCGTCTGTGTTCAGACCGAGTTTCCGGGCGTAGTTCAGGTCGAGGGCGTGCTCCGCGTCGATGAAACCCGCGATCCCTCCCTGTTTCTGGGCCTCGGCGATGATATGCAAGGCAAGCGTGGTTTTCCCCGAGGACTCGGGACCGAAGATCTCGGTCACCCGACCCCTCGGGATGCCGCCGATCCCCAAGGCGATGTCCAGCGATATCGCTCCCGTCGAGATGGCGGGGACGTCCTTGGTCCGGACGTCGGTTCCGAGGCGCATGATCGCGCCTTTGCCGTAGCTCTTCTCAATCGCCGCGAGCGCCATGTCGAGTGCCTTGCGCCGGTTTGCGTCCTGGCTCATTCTCCTGCTCCTCTCTCTGCGGTTCTGCCCGGCCCTCCCCCAAAGGGGACCTCGCGCAAGACCGAGTAATTTGCTCCCGACGGGGAGAGCCGGCTTTCGTACAGTCGGTACGATGTCGCAGTAACGGAACCGATCGTCATCCCGGACACCGCGAAGGCGTACCGTTCGCCCCAGTCCGGCGCCACCCTGCCTTTGACGCGGCCAACCGTCACGTGCGGGTGAAACTGCCTTTCGTCGCGGGAAAAACCCGCTCCGGAAAGCGCATTCTCCATATTCTCGTGCAACTTCCTGACCAATTCAAGCGGTTCCAGGATCCCGATCCATAAAACCCTCGGCG
>JBFFGP010000103.1:0-4183 GCA_041557435.1 Candidatus Deferrimicrobiaceae bacterium
AAAAACGTTACCCCAGAAGATGGACGTTCCCGATCTTCACGCGGGACAACCCCGCCTCCCGGGCCGCCTCGAGGCATTTCCGGGCAAGGGCGGCGGGCGTCCGGGGGAGATCGGACAGATAGAAATGGGGATGGAACCCCAGCAGGCTGTAGGGGATCTGCGGGTCGAGAGAGGAAAGGAACGCCGCTATGTTCCCGACCTCCTGCTCGTCCACGTACCCCGGAACGAGGAGCGTACTCGCCACGAGAAGGGGAGGGATAGGCCTTCTGGCCAATTCCTTCGCAGCCCGCGCGAAATTGGATAGCGTCCGCCGGTTGGTGATACCCGTCAGGGCGAGGTGCAGAGATTCGTCCCAGGCCTTCAGGTCGAACTTGATGCAGCCGCCGGTTACGAGCGCTACCTCCACCATGTCGTCCAGAAGACGCTCGCTCATCGATCCGTTCGTCTCCCAGCAGACACGGAGGATTCTCCCCTGTGCCTTTTCCATCGCCAGGCGTGAGGCCTGCAGGGTAAATGGCAGCTGTGCCGAAGGGTCCCCGCCGAAATAGCAGATACAGGTCGTCCATCGGTCCACGTGTGACGCAAGGGCATCCGGGGTCGTAGTCCCCGGGTCGAATGTCTTCAGGCGATACTGCCAGTTCTGGCAATACAGGCAGTTGAACGTGCACGCGTGGAAGAAGACGGCCAGGTTGGTGCATCCCTCTTCCGGCCCGGGGCATCGGGCAAACTCCGGATACCCCGCGCCCGTCCCGCCGGGGCACACCCAGTCCGCCACGCAATTGGATGGGAGGGGGTCATGGTACCAGGAAAGCTTCCCCTCCTTATGAGAGACCCCTTTCATGCTCCCGCCCCGGTTTTCCCGGACCCCGCAATACCCGATCCCGTTTCCCGGGATCCGGCACTCGTTCACGCAGAGGTGGCAGGGAACGCCTTCGGAGTCGTCCGGGGGACGTTCGGGCAGCCCGAAGGCCGCCCTGCTCCGGACATGGGCTTCCCGGGCCACGGGAAGGGCGCTCTCCGGGTTCCCCCGGATGCAAGGGAGGCATACCGCAAGCTCCCTGGCGATCCTGTCGGATGTGGCGTTGCATACCCGGCAGGTTCCCATGCCGGTTCTCCCCCCTTGCGCGACGATGCGCCTTTACCGGAATTGTATCCCGCAGCCCCTGGAGGGAAAAGACCCCGATTCGGAATAGAAAGGCATTTTGATAAAACAACAGTTTGAAATATTATGGTTCGTTGGAACAACAAGAAGGCGGAAGAACGCGGGAGGGATGTAAGGAGAAGACCTTGTTCCGTTCGGGCAGAGACTGGATTCAACGGACGGTTTCCGCATGGCCCAGGCAATTCCGTCTGACACTGCTAAGCATCGCGGTTGGGGTGGTTGCAGGCGTGGGGGCCATCCTGTTCGACCATTTGCTCACCCTCGCCCTCGAACTTCTCCACATGGTCACAGGATACATGGAGCCCGGCAGGGGCGCCGATCCTTCCCTGGCCAACGAGATCACCACAAGGCATTCCTTCTGGTTCCTTATCGTACCGGCTCTCGGGGGGTTGGCTTCCGGCATCCTGGTGTACGGCCTCGCGCCGGAGGCGGAGGGACACGGGACCGACGCGATGATCGAAGCCTTCCACCAGAAGGGAGGCCACATCCGCAAGCGGGTCCCGGTCGTGAAGATCATCGCCTCGGCCCTGACGATCGGCAGCGGCGGCTCCGCAGGGAAGGAAGGTCCCATCGCCCAGATCGGCTCCGGATTCGGGGCCTTCCTTTCGTCGACCCTCAAGCTCAAGCCCCGGGACCAGCGCATCCTGGTGCTGGCAGGGGCGGCAGGGGGAATCGGGGCCATCTTCCAGGCCCCTCTGGGGGCCGCCCTGTTCGCTCCCGAGGTGCTCTACCGGGAAGAGGAGTTCGAATACGAAGGGATCCTCCCCTGCATCATATCCTCCATCATCGCCCATTCCCTCTATTCCGAGGTCTTCGGCCGGAGGGCCCTCTTCTTTCCGGGCACGGTGGATTTCAAGCTGACCTCCGAGCTGGTGCCGTACGCTCTCTTCGGCGTCGTCTGTGCGGTGATGGGCTTCCTCTACGTGCGGGTATTCTACGGGCTCCGGGACAAGTTCTTCCTCCCTCTCCGGATCAACCAGATGCTTAAACCCGCCTTGGGGGGACTGATGCTGGGGGTCATCTCCTTTCTTTCCCCCGCGATCCTGAACGGCGGATACGGATGGATCCAGATGGCAATGGAGGGAAAGATCCTCTGGTGGGTGATGCTGCTCCTTGCTTTCTTAAAGATCCTGGCGACCTCCTGCACCATAAGCTCCGGCGGAAGCGGCGGTGTCTTCGGCCCCTCTGTGTTCATCGGAGCCATGCTGGGCGGGGCCTTCGGATTCCTGGGACACAAGCTTGCGCCGGGATGGGTCATCCACCCCAACTCCTTCGTGCTGGTCGGGATGGGGGGCTTTTTCGCCGGAGTGGCCAAGGTTCCGATCGCCTCGATCATCATGGCGTGCGAGATGAGTTCCAGCTACACCCTGCTCGTCCCCCTGATGCTGGTTTCGGCCATCGCCTACCTGCTCCTCCGGAAGGTCAGCCTGTACGAGAAGCAGCTGACCAGCCGGCTCGCCTCGCCGGCGCACGTCACCGAGTTTTCCCGCGGGCTCCTGGAGAGAATCAGAGTCCACGAGGCGGTGAAAATGCGGCCGGTGAACCGGATTCCCGAGGAAATGCCCTTCGGCCAGCTCGTGCAGGTGATGGTCAACTCCCGGGAGATCTACTTCCCCGTGGTGAACCGGAGCGGGAAGATGAGCGGCATCCTGTCGATCAACGACGTCCGGGAATTCATGTTCGAGGAGTCGATCAACCACCTGATCCTCGCACGGGACGTCGCCACCCCCAACGTCGAACGCGTCCTCTGGAACGACACACTGCAGCAGGCGCTGGACAAGATGGCGGTCCTGAACGTGGACGAACTTCCGGTGGTGCGCGAGGAAACCCGGGACGAGCTCGTCACCATGATCACCAAGCGGGACATCATCAATTTCTACTACGAGAGGGGCGGGTTGTAGGACCCGCGACGGAGCAAGGGAGGAGCCGTTGCGCGTTGCTCTGGTGAACACGAACCGGATCACTCCGCCCGTAGCCCCCATCGGGCTGGACTACGTTGCTGAGGCACTCTGCGCAGCGGGCCACGAGGCGGACATCCTCGACCTGTGCTGGGAAGAACGGTGGGAGCCGGCCATCGCCAGATTCCTGGGCAGCGGAGAATACGGGCTGATCGGGGTAACGGTCCGCAATACGGACGACTGCTCCTTTGCGACCCGGGAGTCCTTCCTCCCGACCCTGTCGTCCATGGTGGAATGCATTCGGAAACATACGGGGGCACCGATCGTGTTGGGAGGGGTCGGGTTCTCCATAATGCCGGAGGCGGTCCTGACGCGATGCGGCGCCGACGCGGGGATCTGGGGCGAAGGGGAATTCTCCCTGGCCGAACTTTCGGGCCGCCTGGAGAGCAACCGGCCGTGGAACGATCTCCCGGGGCTTGTCGTGCGCCGCGACGGAAAATGGCGGCGGAACCCTGGCTCCGCCCGCACGTTGACCGACCTGCCCCCGATGAGCCGAAGCTTCCTGGACAACCGGCGATACTTCCGGGAGGGAGGACAGGCCGGAATCGAGACGAAGCGGGGCTGCCCGCGCCGGTGCATCTACTGCGCCGATCCCGTGGCGAAGGGAAAACGCGTCCGGGTCCGTCCCCCCTCGGATGTGGCCGACGAGCTAGCACGCCTCGTCGCCATGGGGATCGATCACGTCCACACGTGCGACAGCGAGTTCAACATCCCCGGGGATCACGCCCTCGAGGTGTGCCGGGAGATCATCCGCAGGGGCCTGGGCGAACGCCTCCGTTGGTATGCCTACTGCGCCCCCCTTCCCTTTACGCCGGAACTGGCGGATCTCATGAGGCGCGCGGGCTGTGCGGGGATCAACTTCGGCGCCGACAGCGGGGACGACAGGATGCTTGGGAGGCTTCGACGGGACTTCCGGGCGAATGACATCCGCCGCACGGCAAGCCTGTGCCGTGAAGCCGGCATCACGGTCATGATCGACCTGTTGATCGGGGCCCCCGGCGAAACCCGGGAAAGCATCGTGCGCACCGTGGAGGAGATGAAGAAGGCGGAACCGGACCGCGTC
>JBFFGP010000104.1:0-4081 GCA_041557435.1 Candidatus Deferrimicrobiaceae bacterium
CGCTTCCTTCACCCGGGAGACCACCTCCCGGGAGTTTTCGCCGCGGAGCATGATGACCATCCCGGCGACCACCTCTCCCCTGCCGTCCCGCGTCACCGCCCCCTGCCTCGTCATGGCGCCTTCCGTCACCGAGGCCACGTCGTGGACATGCACGGGTACCCCGCCGACGCTCCTGATGACGACCTCGCCGATGTCCCGGGGCCCTGCGAGCTGTCCCAGACCCCGGATATAGGTCTGTTCCCATCCCCGGACGATGTATCCGCCGGCGGCGTTGGCGTTGTTTCTTTCGAGGGCCTCCACGACCTCCCGCAGCGTCAGGTCGTACTTGATCAGCGCCTCGGGGCGGACCAGGACGTGGAACTGCTTCACGAATCCCCCGAAGCTGTTCACCTCGTTGACGCCCGGGATCGCCTTCAGGCGGGGGGAGACGATGAACTCCTGGATCGTTCGAAGTTCCGTGGGGGTCATGCCTTCCCCCTCCACGGTGTACTGGAAGATCTCCCCCAGGCCCGTGCTGGTGGGACCCAGCTCGGGATGGGCGAAGGACGGGAGGATCTCCCGGGCCCCCTGGAGGCGCTCGAGGACCTGCTGGCGTGCGAAGTAGATGTCCGTCTCGTCCTCGAAGACCACCACGACCTGGGAGAATCCCGCCTTCGAGAGGGATCGGACCTGCGAAACCCCCGGGACGCCTCCCATCTGCTGCTCGATCGGCCAGGTCACCTGCTGTTCGACGTCGACCGGCGAAAGCCCCGGAGATTCGGTCAGGACCATGACCTGCACGTTGGTGACATCGGGAAAAGCGTCGATCGGGAGGCTGTTCCAGGCGATTCCGCCCGCGATCGTGAGGATACCCGCCAGGGCGAGAACCGGAACCCGTCGGCGGAGGAGGCGCTCGAAAAAGGATCGCATGGTCCCTCCTTCAGTCCGCGCAGCCGGCGCCCATCTTCTTCCGCAGCACGTCGGATTTCAGCAGGAAGGATCCGTCGGCGATGATCCGCTGCCCCGCCGGAAGACCCTGGACCTCCACCCGGTCCCCCAGGCGCCTGCCCAGCGTCACGGACCGTCGGACCCAGTACTCTCCTTCCCGGTGGACGAAGACGAAGGGACGCCCCTCGTCCGAGAGGACCGCGACCTTCGGGACGGCGAGGATCTTCCTCCCTCCCGGGAGCAGGAATCGGACGGTCACGAACATCCCGGGCCGCAGCTCTCCGCCGGGATTGGCGACCACGACCCGGGCCCCGACCGTCCGCGTCTTCTCATCCATCGTTCCGGAGAGGACATCCATGTAGCCGCGGTGGATCTTCCCCCCCGGACCCCGGACTTCGGCAGGGATGCGGCCGCCGTTCGATCCTTTCGACACCGCCGGCAGATCCCCTTCTCGAAGGACCGTCCATATCCAGACCTCGGAGAGGTCCGATACAGTGATGACGTCTTGTCCCGACGCCACGCGCTCCCCCACACTCAGACGCTTCTCCAGGATCACGCCGCCCAGCGGGGCTTTCACGAAGAGCCGTCCGGTCATGGCCCCGTTGTTCCCCACGGCCAGGGCCTCCAATTCATCTTCCGGAATCCCCAGGCGGATCAACCGGAAACGGGCGTTCGACACATCCACCTCCGCCTCGGCAAGACGGGACCGCGCCTCGATCACCTCCACTTCCGCGGAGATCTTTTTCTCGAACAGCCTGGCCTCCCGATCCGCCGTCGACCGTGCCAGGTTCCGGGCCGCGATCCGTTTCTGGTATTCGGCCTTCGCTTCGAAGATCTCGTGGCTGTCGATCTCGAAGAGGAGGTCTCCCTTCGCCACCGCCTTTCCGATGTCCGCCTCCACTGCCACCACCACCCCCGGAACGGGGGAAACCACGCGGACGGTCTTCCCTTCGTTTCTCCGGACCTCCCCATGGAAGACGCGGGATTCGGTAAAGGAGGCCGCCTGGACCGTCGTGGCGGAGACGAGGCCCGGATTCCCCTTTTCGCCGAAGAGGGAGGCGTCGAGCTTCACCACTCCGAGACCGAACCGGCACTCGTCGCAGGAATACTGGAGCCTGTCGTGCTCGCAGCGGGTCTTCCACATCTCGTCCACGGAACGGTCGAGATCGGACCGGTCCTCTTCCTCATGGGCATGTCCCGCGTCGTCATGTCCTTCGTGCGTGTCCTCCCGGTGTTCCCGAGTGCGGACTCCTCCCCCGGAATCATGGGTATCCAGGGATGCAAGCAGGACTCCCCCCTTGTGGCCCGAGGGGAGCCGGGCTTCCAGGTAGGCCCCGGCGGATCCGGTGTGAAAGAGAAAGGAAAGGCCCGCGAGCCCGAAAACCAGGATCGGGAGCCGATATGTAATCGGAATCATCGGATGCCTCCTTGGATCTCCTGTTGAATGTCGCCATGAAGCTTCCCCCCAGCTAGGAACTCGATTTCCACGCGTGCCAGATTCAGCCGGACCAACGAGTCGATGTATCGGAGCCTGGTCTCCACGAGGGTCCTTCCCGCATCGAGGAGATCCAGGTACCGGAACTTCCCGAGGTTGTACCCTTCCCGGACCGCCTCATAAGCGTCCTGTGCGCCCGCCAGCGCTCCTTCCCGCAGGAGCCTTGCTTCTTTATTCGCTCCGGACAGGTTCGAATGGGTCCGCGCCAAATCCCTGCGGAGGCGTGCCTCCTCGGCCCTCTCCTCTTCCCGCGCCTTCGATATCGCCGCCTGCGCCTCGCGGATCGCTCCCTGGTTTGCGTCGAATACCGGAACGGGCAGCGAGGCACCGAACACGAAGGCATGGAGCGAATCCTCGGCAAAATACCGGTAGCCTGCCCGAACCGTGATATCCGGGAAGGCCGAGGATTTCGCGGAAGCAAGAGAGGCCTCCCGGACCGCCTTCTCAGATTCCCGCTTCCGGAACTCGGGGTGATCCTTGAGACGGCTCTCCAAGTCGGCCATCTCCGGGAGGAAAGCATCGTCCGCCAGCTCCCCCTTGATTCCCTCGAACGACGGGGTCCGCTCCCCCATCGCCGCCGAAAGGACGACGAGGGCATCGCGGACTTCGCGGGCGGCCCGCTCGGATTCCGCCTCCGCAAGGGCCAGCGCTACGCGTGCCCGGGTCTCCTCGATCGGCGAGATCGCACCCTCCCTTACCCTCTCCCTGGCGATTCCGTACAGTTCGCCTGAGATCTCACGTGCCTGCCGGATCAATGCAAGTCGTCGCTCCGCGCCGAGCAGCTCGACGAAGGACCGTGATGTTTCGGCAAGCACCTCTCGGCGGATCGACACCCCCTCCCAGCCGATCCGCCTCAATTCCTCCCGGGATATCCGAACCCGGTGCCGGCGCTTTCCGGCCGTCTCGACAACCTGCGATATCCACACGGTCGTCTCGGATTCCTCGAACCCGTCGAGATCGCCGCCGACGTTTTCGGCCTCCAGTTCGAGTTCCGGATTCGGCAGGGCGGATGCCTGGCGGATCCGTCCCTCGCCCCCCGAAACGTCCCACCCCTGGCTGACGATGCGGGGATTCCTCTTCAACGCGATATCCAGGGCTTCTTCGAGGGAGATCCTCTTCCCCGCTTCCCCCGGATGAGCAATTCCGACGAATGCGGACAGCAATAGAGCGAAAGCCAAACCAGTCTGCCGGATGCTTTTGAACGTACGGGACAAATACACGACTCGCACCGATGCACCTCCGGGATTCGGTTCGCGCATTCTCACCTGTGGCGAATGCGCTTAGAACGTCGGGGTGATCAGGCGATCGGGGGGCGGTAGATCCTGGCTATGTGGGACGAGTCAGGGGGATTTTCCGGACCGATCGAGATGCTCGGGACGGTCGGCGATCCTATCTCGAATGGGGAGTTGTCGTACAAACCCGCATCCGCGGTGCAACCGCATGCGCACGTCTCCGGAGATGGACCTGGATCCGCTTTGGACGATTCCTCTGGAGCCGACGAGGTTAAGACTCCTCCATACATTTCCCCGGATATCGTTTCCGAATAATGCCCGCAGCATTCGTACGCCGCGACCCCTGGAGAAGACGCCAGCAATAGTGCGACACCCAGGAGAAAGGCTAACGGGGTCGAAAAGAACTTGTTATTTCGAATCATCATTA
>JBFFGP010000105.1:0-4076 GCA_041557435.1 Candidatus Deferrimicrobiaceae bacterium
GCGTCGATCAATCATTGCATGATCGGGGGGATCGCCGCCAACAACGCGAGCGGCATGTGCTGCGGAACGGCGCAGAACAGCTACCGGACCGTCGAGAGCATGAAGATCATTTTCCACGACGGAACCGTGCTGGACACCGCCGACCCGGACTCCCGCCGATCCTTCCTTGCGTCCCACGCGGAGATGATCCGGGCGATCGAGGAAATCCGGGACGAGATCGCCGGGGACAACGCTCTCCGGCAGCGGATCCGGGACAAGTTCCGCATCAAGAACACCACGGGATACAGTATCAACGCCTTCGTGGATTTCTCCGACCCCATCGACATCCTTCTCCGCTTGATGGTCGGGTCCGAAGGGACCCTGGGGTTCATCGCGGAAGTCACGTACCGGACCGTGGAAGAGCACGCGCACAATGCCTCGTCCCTGATCCTGTTCCCGGACATCGGGAACGCGTGCCGGGCAACGATCCGGCTCAAGACCGGCCCGGTGTCCGCCGTCGAGCTGATGGACCGCGCTTCTCTGCGGTCCGTCGAGGGGAAGGAAGGGATGCCGGCCTATCTGAAAACCCTCGGGGACTCCGCGACGGGGCTTCTCGTGGAGACCCGGGCCGGCGACGCGGATACCCTTGCGCGGCAGGTGGAGGAGATTCTCGGGATGCTTCCGGATATCCCGACCGTGTTTCCCGCCGCCTTCTCGGACCAGAAGGCGGAGTGCGAGAAGCTCTGGAACGTCCGGAAAGGGCTTTTTCCCGCCGTCGGGGCGGCGCGGAAGATCGGAACCACGGTGGTCATCGAGGACGTGGTGTTCCCCATCGAGACGCTCGCGGACGCGACCCTGGAGCTCGAGGGCCTGATGAAGAAGCACGGATATGACGAGGGAATCATATTCGGCCACGCCCTGGAGGGGAACCTTCATTTCGTCTTTACCCAGGATTTCAGCGGTTCCGCGGAGGTGGCGCGCTATCAGCGGTTGATGGAAGACGTGTGCGAAATGGTGGTCGGAAAGTATGACGGGTCGCTCAAGGGGGAACACGGCACGGGCCGGAACATGGCTCCCTTCGTGGAGATGGAGTGGGGGGAAAAGGCATATGCGTTGATGAAGCGGATCAAGCAGGCCTTCGATCCGAAGCGCCTTCTCAACCCCGGCGTGATCCTCAACGACAACCCCCGGGTATACCTGGAAGACTTGAAGCCCCTGCCGGTGGCGCACGAGATCATCGACAAGTGCACCGAGTGCGGGTTCTGCGAGGTCGTGTGTCCCTCCAAGGACCTCACGTCGACGCCGCGTCAGCGCATTGTCATCCGGCGGGAGATCTCCCGGTTGCGGTCCGTAAGAAGCGACGGACAGGCTCTTGCCCGGTTCGAGGCCGATTACCGCTACCTGGGCGAGCAGACGTGTGCGACGGACGGATTGTGCGCCACGACCTGCCCCGTGTCGATCAACACGGGGGAACACACGAAGGAACTTCGATCCCTGCAAATAGGCCGCTTCGGCCATTCCGCGGGCCGGTGGGCTGCCGGCCACTACGCAACGGTCACCGCCGGGGTCCGGGGCGGTCTTGCCGCGTTGGGAGCGGCGCGGGCAGTGCTCGGGGACCGTGCCTTGGGCTCCGTGGCGCGGGGGCTAAGGACCTTTTCGGGGGACCGGCTTCCCCTTTGGAATTCCTGCATGCCGAACGCGGCCCCGGCAAAAACGTTCCAGCAGACGTCCAACGGCTCCGCCCGCAAGGTGGTCTATTTCCCCAGCTGCATCGTGCGGACCATGGGGCCTTCCCCGGGGGACCCGGACCAACGCGCCCTCTTCGAGGCCGTCTGCTCGCTGCTCGAGAAGGGCGGGTACGAAATCCTGCACCCCCCCGGCATGGCCGGCCTGTGCTGCGGCATGCCGTTCGGGAGCAAGGGGTTTTCCGAGGAGGCCGAGCGGAAGCGCAGGGAGCTCGAAGCGGCCCTCCTGGCATGCAGCCGGGACGGCGAATACCCGGTGCTCTTCGACACGAGCCCGTGCCTCTACACGGTGAAACAGAACCCGGACCCGCGCCTGCGGATCTACGAGCCGGTGGAATTCATCCATTCGTTTCTCCTGGACGCCCTGGAGTTCACGAAAATTCCGGAGACGATCGCCGTGCACGTTCCGTGCAGCTCGATCAAGTTGGGGCTCCGGGAGAAGTTCCTCGCGGTGGCGGGCGCGTGCGCGGAAACGGTGGTGGTCCCCGATCGGGTGGGGTGCTGCGGGGTTGCCGGCGACCGGGTCTTCTTCTTCCCGGAACTCAGCGAATCGGCGCTATCAGCGCTTCGTAACGGCTTGCCTGGCCGATGCCGATCCGGGTATTCGAGCAGCCGCGCCTGCGAGATCGGGCTCTCTCTCCAAAGCGGTCTGCCGTACCAGTCCATCGCCTACCTGGTCGACCGGTGCACGGCGAGGAAGGCAGAGGCGTAATGCCGGGAGGCGATTCCCTACCCTTGCGGTAGGGGGCTTAAGGGACGGAGAGACCGATATGCGCGTCCAACTGTTCGGTACCTGTCTCGTGGATTCCTTCTTCCCGGAGGTGGGGGAGGCCACGCTCAAGCTTTTCCGGAGGTTCGGCGTTGCCGCCGTCTTCCCCAGGGGACAGACCTGCTGCGGCCAGCCGGCGTTCAACGCGGGCTACGCGGATGATGCGCGGGCAGCAGCAGCGCATTTCCTGTCGGTTTTTGACGGCAACGCCCCGATCGTCACGCCATCCGGTTCCTGCGCGGCAATGGTCAAGCACCACTACCCGGATCTGTTCCGCCTCGACCCGAAGATGCGCGCGAAAGCGGAAAGCGCAGGGGGACGGGTCTTCGAGTTGAGCCAGTTCCTCGTACACGTTCTCCGCGCTCACGAGTCGGGACTGGCCGGCAAGGGGACCGTTACCTACCATTCCTCCTGCCACCTTGCCCGGTCCCTTGGAGTCCGCGACGAGCCGCTGATCCTGTTGCAGTCGATGCAAGGGGTTCGGTTCATTCCGATGCCCGACGCCACCCGATGTTGCGGGTTCGGCGGGACGTTCATGGCGAAGCTTCCCGAGATTTCGTGCGCCCTGGCGGACGAGAAGGCGGATTCCATCCTGGCGACCGGGGCGGACACGGTGACCGGCTGCGACGCCGGGTGCCTGATGAACATAGGGGACGCGATGAAAAAGCGGGCGAACCCCGTGCAGGTAAGACACATCGCAGAAGTTCTGGCGGAGGGGTTATGAGCGACGTCCAGACGAGCCTCGCCTTTCGCGCCAACGCGGCGAGGGCCATCCAGGACGCCCCCTTGCGTTCCGCGATGCGACAGGCCGCCGATACCTTCGGCACCAAGCGGGCCGACGCCTTCGCGCCCGTCCCCGACCTGGAGGCGCTTCGTGACAAAGCTTCCGCAATTCGGTTGCAGGTACTCGACCACCTACAGGAATATGGAGAAACGTTTGCGTCCAAGGCGACCAAGGCCGGCGCGATGGTGCACCGGGCAAAGGATGCGACCGCCGCCCGGGAGATCATCGCCCGGATCCTTTCCGACCGCGGCGCAAAAACCGTGGTGAAGGCCAAGTCGATGGTCTCCGAGGAGATCCACCTCAATGCCCACCTGGAAAAGGCGGGCATGGAGGTGCTGGAGACGGATCTCGGGGAATACATCATCCAGCTCGTGGGCGAGACCCCTTCCCACATCATCGTCCCGGCGATCCACAAGAACCGGCAGCAGGTGGGAAGGCTCTTCGCCGAGAGACTCGGGGTCGAATACACCGATGACCCGCAGGTGCTCACGAAGATCGCCCGGAGGGCCATTCGGGAAAAGTTCCTGAACGCGGATGCCGGCCTTTCGGGGGCCAACTTCGCCGCCGCGGCGTCGGGGAGCCTCGTCCTGTTCACCAACGAGGGGAACGGCAGGATGGTGACGACGGTCCCGCCGCTGCACATCGCGATCCTGTCCCTCGAGAAGATGATTCCTTCCCTTGCCGACCTGCCGACGTTCATCCGCCTGCT
The DNA here is from genome assembly GCA_041557435.1 of Candidatus Deferrimicrobiaceae bacterium. Lineage (GTDB taxonomy): Bacteria > Desulfobacterota > Deferrimicrobia > Deferrimicrobiales > Deferrimicrobiaceae > JBFFGP01. The sequence goes on from JBFFGP010000105.1 coordinate 3,987, forward strand.
CCCGCGATCGGCGACGGGGCAGTCGATCACCAGTTACGTCTCGGTGATCACCGGGACGAGGAAGCCCGGGGAGGCGACGGGGGCGAAGGA
>JBFFGP010000106.1:0-4075 GCA_041557435.1 Candidatus Deferrimicrobiaceae bacterium
CGCCCGCGGCACGGAGGAGGAGATCCTTGATCGGTTCCGGGTGGTCCGGGACCAGATCCGCCGCTTCGTCGAGGGGATGCCGGGGAACCTTACGTCCCCCGGAAAAAATGAGTAACGCCTGCGTGGAGGCCCGGGATAAAGACCCGATCTCACCGAACTCTCTTTCGCCCGCGTTGACGGGTACGGGAGAGAGTACCCCTCCCTGAAGGCATTCCATGCGGGTTCCTACCGTATACGCGATCACGGGATTCATCATTCTGGCGGGGTTCGCCGGGAAAGCGCTGTTCAAGAAAACACGGGTTCCGGATATCCCGCTCCTCCTGGGCATCGGCGTGCTGCTGGGTCCCGTTCTCCACCTGGTGGACAGCAAAACGCTGCTTCCCCTTGCTCCCTACGTGGGAACCCTCGCGTTGCTCATGATCATGCTCGAGGGAGGGATGAACCTCGACGTGGACCGGGTCGTCCACCAGCTGAAATGGGTCTTCCTCCTGATGTCTCTGGCTTTCCTTTTGGCCACCGCGGGCATCGCGGCGGCGCTCCACTTCTCCCTGGGGATGTCGGTCCCCCTGTCCCTCATCCTCGGGGCGACCCTGGGATGCACGAGCGGAGCCGTCGTGATCCCCCTGGTCCAGGAGATGCGGCTGACGATAAATACCCGGACGCTTCTGACCCTAGAGGCCGCCCTGGGGGACGCGTTGGCGGTGGTGGCGGTGCTGTTTCTCATCCAGTACATGAACACCCCGATCGCGGATACGGGACTCCAGATCACGATGATGGCGAACGCGTTTCTGTTGTCGGGAGTCCTGGGTGTCTTGGGAGGCGTTTTTTGGGTGCGTTTCTTGGCCAAGGTGGGAAGGATGCCCCTTTCCTACATGCTCACGATGGCGGCGATCCTCCTCCTCTACGCCACTTGCGAGGCGCTGCACTCCAGCGGCGTATTCGCGGTGCTCGTCTTCGGGATGGCGATGACCAACGCGGAATCGATCATGAAGAAGATGCCCACGAAGAACCAGTACGATTGGGACGCCACGGACTTCGCCCTCCACGACACGATCGGGTGGTTCCACGATGAGGTGACCTTCATCGCCCGGGTTTTTTTCTTCGTCTATCTCGGAATGCTGCTCGACGTGGCGGGATTCACACTTACGTTGGTCCTGGTCTCCTTCGGGATCGTCGCACTGGTTTACCTGACCCGGTACTTGGCCACCCGAATCGTAGGATGGTTGGGAAGGAAACAGCCGCCCTTCGAGCGGGGAATCATCACCGGGATGGCGCCGCGGGGATTGGCCTCCGCAGTCCTGGCAACCCTGCCCTCCGCCGCAGGGGTAGAGGGGACCGACTTGTTCATCCAGTACACCATCTTCGTGATCGCGGCGACGAACCTGATCCTCACCTTCTCCGTCTTCAGGAGCGAGAGGAGCATGGAGGCGATCCTCGAACCGTTCCCCGGCGACCCGGAAGAAGCGGGCGATTCGGGGAGGGACCGGAGGTAACCGTCCCATATTCGCGAACCACATCGGCTTCGAGGCGTGAACAGTACCGCGTGGAGCTGGAAAGGGCAACTGTTCGGGAAGCGCTTCGGACTCCCCTTACGCCCGTCGGTCGTATGATATGATTTTTCCATTCCTGAATCGCCCAAAGGGGGGATGATGGTGTTCCGTGATCTGCGGGAATATCTTTCCGCGCTCGAGGCGCGCGGGGAGCTTAAGAGGATCCAGGCATCCATCTCCCCGGACCTCGAGGCGGCGGAGATCGCCGACCGGGCGGTGAAGACCGGCGGACCGGCACTTTTATTCGAAAACGTGAAGGGATCTTCCGTTCCCCTCGCGATGAACCTCTTCGGCACCATGGGGCGGATGTGCCTCGCACTGGGCGTCTCCTCCCTGGACGAGATCGGCGAACGTATGGTGGAGGTGATCGAGCCGGAGATCCCATCCAACCTCATCGAGAAGCTGAAGATGCTCCCCAAGCTCGCCCGGCTGGCGGACTTCATCCCGAAGACCGTCTCCTCCGCGCCGTGCCAGGAGGTCGTGGAACAGGACAGGCCGTCGCTTTCCTTCCTTCCCGTCGTCAAGACGTGGCCGGGAGACGGCGGGCCGTTTATCACCCTTCCCCTCGTCTTCACGAAGGACCCGAAAACGGGGCGCCGGAACGTGGGAATGTACCGGATGCACGTCTACGACGAGACGACCACGGGGATGCACTGGCACATCCACAAGGGAGGGGCGCAGCATTACCGGGGGTTTCGGAAAAAACGGGAGAAGATGCCGGTGGCGGTGGCGCTTGGGGGTGACCCGGCCACGATCTACGCCGCCTCGGCGCCGCTGCCCGAGGACGTGGACGAGATGGTCTTCGCCGGTTTCTTGCGGAAGCAGCCGGTCGAGCTCGTCCGCTGCAGGACGGTGGATATCGAAGTTCCTGCGCATGCCGAGGTGATCCTCGAGGGATACGTCGATCCGGATGAACTGCGCACGGAGGGGCCGTTCGGGGACCATACCGGATACTATTCCCTGGCGGACGAATATCCCATCTTCCGCGTGACGTGCGTTACGAGGCGCAAAAGTCCCATCTACCCGGCGACGATCGTGGGGAAGCCCCCGATGGAGGACGTCTACCTCGGGAAGGCGACGGAGCGGATCTTCCTCCCCCTGCTCCGGAAGGTCGTTCCGGAGGTTGTCGACATGAATCTCCCCATTGAGGGGATCTTCCACAACGTAGCCCTCTTCTCCATCGACAAGCGATATCCCGGCCACGCGCGGAAAGTGATGAGCGCCGTGTGGGGGATGGGGCTCCTCATGTTCTCGAAGTTTGTCGTCGTTTTCGATGCCGACGTGAACATCCAGGATCCCTCCGAGGTCATCTGGCGCATCGGGAACAACGTGGATCCCCGGAGCGACACGATGATCGTCGATGGGCCGGTGGACGCTCTCGAGCACGCCTCCCCGATCCCCCACTACGGCTCGAAGATGGGGATCGACGCCACGCGGAAATGGGCCTCCGAAGGGTTCGCCCGCGAGTGGCCGGAGGACATCCGGATGGACGAGGGGATTGTCGATCTCGTCACTCGCCGCTGGAAGGAGTACGGGTTCTGATGGCGCTCCCTACCCTGCTGCGGCGCGTGCGGGACGAACGGCTCCGCCGCCTCGGAGGGGGCCTTCGCTTCATGGCTCGCCTTGCGATGCACCCGCAAGGCTGCGCTTTACTTCCGCTTCGCCCCTCTCCTGAGGCTGCTGCGCCGGCAACCAAGGACCCGGGGCGATGCGGGGGGAGTCCGCGAGGCGGCCTGTGGAGCGAGAACCCGGATTTCGCGAGCGGAACCGGCAGTGAGCGGGCGAAGGTCGCGAACGTAGCCGAGGGGACTTCCCCCGCGAGCCAGGGTCCTCCCGGCTCAGTGTGCGGTCTCCGCGTGGGTCCTCTTCGGCGAAGGTGTCCCCCGTCACTCGGTGTGTGGTTCGGAGATGCAAATCCCCGCTGAAGGAACGAAGACATGCTCGGCCGCGTAGGCGTCTACCTCGAGATGATCAAGGTGGCGCACACCGTTTTCGCGCTACCGTTCGCACTGATGGGAGGATTCCTGGCCGCGGGAGGAATTCCTTCCGCCCGGACGGTCTTCTACATCGTCCTTGCCATGGTGGGGGGCAGGAGCGCCGCGATGGGATTCAACCGGCTGGTCGACGCCGACATCGACGCGAAAAACCCGCGGACCCGGGAACGTGCCATCCCAAAGGGCGAGGTGAGCAAGCCGATGACGGCCGTGTTCATCTTCATGTCGGTGGTCCTGCTCGAGCTGTCGGCGGCGAAGCTCAATCCCTTGTGTCTCAAGCTCTCCCCGGTGCTCCTGCTGCTCCTGTTCTCCTATTCCTACACGAAGCGATTCACCTGGGCATCGCACATCGTCCTGGGAATGTGCCTCGGGGCCGCGCCTCTGGGCGCCTGGATCGCCGTCACGGGGGAGGTCGACCCGAGAATCCTGATCATCTCTTTTACGGTCCTGTTCTGGGTCGCCGGGTTCGACGTCCTCTATGCCCTCCAGGACGTCGAGTTCGACCGGAAGGAGGGGCTCCACTCCATACCG
>JBFFGP010000107.1:0-4063 GCA_041557435.1 Candidatus Deferrimicrobiaceae bacterium
CACGGAGCGAGTTTTTGTTCACGGAAGGGGAGCCGAAACCGCCGATGGGTCATCTAAAGAGGAAAAAAAGGAAAAAGCCATGACCGGAAGAATCGCCATCCTGCTGTTTTTCCTTGCGACCCTCGCGACGCCGGTATCCGGAGGCGCCGCGAAACCCGGGACCGTTCCAATTCCCCCGGGGGAGGCCGGGGCGAAAGCCTCACTGGAGAGCTCCCCGCGCCACCATGAGTGGGTCGACATCGCCGTTCCCGGCAAAGAGGTGAAGGTGTCCACTTTCGTCGCCTACCCCGAGCGCAAGGACAAGGCCCCCGTCGTGATCGTCATCCAAGAGATCTTCGGGCTCACCGACTGGCTCCGGGCCGTCGCGGACCGTCTGGCCGCCGACGGGTTCATCGCCATCGCGCCGGACCTTCTCTCCGGAAAGGGACCCGGAGGCGGGGGGACCGACAAGTTCGCAAGCCGGGACGACGTCGTCAAAGCCGTTCGGGGACTTGCGGCGCCGGATGTCGTGGCGATGCTGAACGCCGTGAGCCGCTACGGAAGGAGCCTGCCGGCAGCGAAGGACAAGTTCGCGACCATCGGATTCTGCTGGGGCGGCGCCCGGAGCTTCCACTTTGCCACTGCGCAGCCCGACCTGGGTGCCGCGGTGGTCTACTACGGCACCTCCCCGGACCTTGAAGAACTGGCGAAGGTACGCGCGCCCGTGCTCGGCCTCTACGGCGGGTACGATGCCCGGGTGAACACAACCGTGGGGCCCGCCGCGGCCAGGATGAAGGAACTCGGGAAGACGTACGTCACGCACACCTACCCGGGGGCGGGGCACGGGTTCCTCCGGGCCCAGGATGGACGAGACGGCGCGAACCTGGCCGCCTCAAAGAAGGCCTGGCCCGCCACGATCGAGCACCTGAAGAAATACCTCGAGTAGGAGTTCGCAACCACCCACCCCCGAAACCGATTGTCGCCTCCTCCTGGGAAAATGCGGTATATTTGCCACACCCCACTACCTGCGGAAAAGAGGTGCGGATGCCATGGAATCGATACGAATCATGCCCTGTCTCGACATGAAGGACGGCCGGGTGGTCAAGGGAGTCCACTTCGTAAACCTGCAGGAGGCGGGGGATCCGGTCCAGAATGCCGCGTTCTACCAGGAGGAAGGGGCGGACGAGCTGGCCATGCTGGACATCGCCGCAACGCTGGAAAACCGGAAGACCCGACTCTCCTGGGTCCAGGCCGTCTCCGCCGTGATCGACATCCCCTTAACCGTCGGGGGCGGGATCGGGACCCTCGAGGATATCGAGATGGTGCTCGATGCAGGGGCCGACAAGGTCTCCATGAACAGCGCGGCGGTCAAGGACCCGGACCTGGTGAAAAAAGCGTCGGAAAAGTTCGGGAAGGAGAAGATCACGATAGCCATCGACGGCTGCCGCAACAGCTCCATGCCTTCCGGGTTCGAAGTCGTGGTGTCGGGCGGCACGAAGCCCGTGGGCAAGGACGCGGTCGCCTGGGCAAGCCGGTGCGAGGAACTGGGCGCCGGCGTCATCCTCCCCACGAGCATGGACGGCGACGGCACGAAAGCCGGGTACGACCTTCCGTTCACCAGAGCCATCTCCGATGCGGTTTCGCTGCCGGTGGTGGCATCCGGCGGGGCCGGGAAGCTGGAGGATTTCTACCAGGCGGTGACGGAGGGCGGTGCATCCGTTCTCCTGGCTGCCTCCGTCTTCCACTTCCGGCTGCTCGGCATCGGCCAGGTCAAGGACTACCTGCGTTCCAAAGGGCTTCCGGTGGCGGGGGAGTAACCGTTCCGCAGATCGAACCGGGCACAATTTGTGATCAGGTCGGTGTCATGGATGGTTCGAGGGAACGTGGTGGGTGAGAAAACGGCAACTGGTGGCGAATCGTCACCGGTTGCGCCGAAAGACCCCCCCGATACTCTTCTGAGTCGCCTCTTTTCCGCTCTCCCGCTACAGGGATTGTCGCCCCGGTCCGGTAGGCTGGACCCGGTCGGGGAGATTGCATAATTTCCAAATATCGGATAATCTGAATATCAAAAATTCTGATGGAGGATATAGATGAAGGAGAACATCGTTGTTTCCGAGAGGGGGCAGGTCACCCTCCCGGCAGCCATGCGCCGGCGTCTCGGTATCAAGGCGGGCAGCGTCGTCGTGGTCGAGGACCGGGGCGGGGAACTGGTGATCCGCCCTGCGGCCGTCGTGGAGCTCGCCGCCTACTCGGACGAGGAGATCGTCGGGTGGAACCGGGAGGACCGGCTTACGCCCGAAGAGAGAGCCCGGATCCTTAAAAAAGCGGGCAGAAAGGGTTGACCCGCCTCTTCCTGGACGCGAACGTGCTCTTCACGGCGGCCCACAACCCGGAAGGGAAGGCGGCCCTTGTCATCGAACTTGCGGCGACAGGGCACTGGGAGGGAGTGACGAACGCCCATTGTGTCGCGGAGGCGCGCCTGAACCTCGAGCGGAAATATCTGGATTTTCTTGACCGGCTGGAGAAGATCCTCGAAACGGTCCGGCTGGTCCCCGACGTCCCGGCAGAACTGTGTCACATTCGGCTCCCGGAGAAGGACCGGCCCGTTTTCGCTTCGGCCGTCCGGTGTGGGGCGACGCGGTTCCTGACCGGGGACCGTCGCCATTTCGGCCCGTTCATGAACAAGCCGAAAAATACCTCGGGAGTGGTCGTCCAGACCGTCGGCGATTTTCTGTCGGAGATTGCAAAGTGAGGCCGCCCGCCCACTTAAGCAAAACCCTCTACATGCGGGGCCTCCAGTGCCCCAAGTCGCTCTGGCTGGACCGCAAACAGCCGGAAGTGCGCACCGCGCCGCCGCACGATCTTATTGCCCGGTGGGATGCCGGCACCGAGGTCGGCCGATACGCCCAGTTGCTCTTCCCCGGCGGGGTGGAAGTCCCCTTCGACGGCCGCACCAAGGTGCAGCAGCTTAGCCACACCCGCGATCTGCTCGCCAAAGGCGCGCAAACGATCTACGAGGCGACCTTTTCCAGTGAAGGCGTCCTCGTCCGGGCCGACATCCTCCGAAAGACCCGCGACGGCTGGGAACTCTACGAGGTGAAAAGCGCCGCAGGCGTCAAGCCGCACTTCCTGGACGACGTGGCCATCCAGTACTTCGTCCTATCCGGGTGCCACTTCGACGTGCGCCGCGCCTTCCTCGTCCACATCGACACGGGATACGTCCGAAGGGGAGAGATCGTCCCGCAGGAGCTGTTCGCCGTGCAGGAGGTGACCGAAATCGTCCGGGGGAAGCAGTCCGCCATCCCTGCGGAGATCGCCCGCATGCGCGAGGTCCTGGCCGCCGGCCTCCCCGAGATCGACATCGGCCCGCAATGCACCGACCCCTACGAGTGCGACTTCATCGAGCATTGCTGGCGGCACATCCCCGAGCACTCGGTCTTTGATCTGAAGGGCAGGGGAGTCGACAAGTGGGAGCTCTACCGGAAGGGGATCGTGCGGATGGACGACGTCCCGCTCGAGGCGCTAAACAACACCCAGCGGATGCAGGCCGAGTTTTATCGAAACCGGGGCCAGCACGTGGACCTGGACGCGATCCGGGAGTTCCTGGAGGAGCTTCGCTATCCGTTGTGCTTCCTCGATTTCGAGACCTTCGACTCCCCCATCCCCCCCTTCGACGGCACCCGGCCCTACCGGCAGATCCCGTTCCTCTACTCCGTCCACCGGCAAGGTTCCCCGGGTGGCCCGGTAAGCCACTCCGAGTTCCTGGCGCCTCCGGGCAAGGACCCGCGCGACGCGCTGACCGAACGGCTGCTCGCCGACATCCCGGAAGGGGCCCAGGTGCTGGCCTACAACAAGACATTTGAGGTCGGGGTGCTCAAAGACCTGGCCGAGCGGTTCCCCGCGCACCGGGAGCGGCTGCTCGCGATCGCCGAGGGGATGCTCGATCTCATGGTCCCGTTCCGCCGCCGGGAGATCTACCACTGGCGGATGGACGGCTCCTACTCGCTCAAATCCGTCCTGCCGGTCCTGGTGCCGGAGCTTTCCTACGAGGGGATGGCGATCCAGGAGGGGAAAGAGGCTTCCC
>JBFFGP010000108.1:0-3996 GCA_041557435.1 Candidatus Deferrimicrobiaceae bacterium
GGAACTACCTGCAGGAGCTCGTCGACGCCGGCCAGTGGGACAAGACCCCGCCCGGCCCGGAGCTCCCCGCCGAGATCGTCCGCAACACGCTCAAGCTCGTCACGGTGCTGGGGAGCGAGGTTCAGCTTACGGCGAGCGGAACCGGCAGCGAGCGGGCGTAGGTCGCGAGCGTAGCTGAGGGGAATCCCCCGCGAGCCAGGGTCCTTCCCCCGCAGGTATCCCCCCTCCGACTTGTCCTCCGTAGCTGCGTGAGCAGAGAAGGAGGCTGCGGAAGCCGATTCCAGGCGTCGGTGACTGGATACGCCGGCGTATTTGTAAATGGAGCACTCAGCGGTGTCTCTTCGCTTTTCGAAGCGCCTGCGCGATGTCCCCGATCAGATCGTCCGGGTTCTCGATTCCGACGGAGAGGCGAACCAGCGATGGGGTGAGCCCCACCGCGGCCTGTTCCTCGAGGGGGATGTCGGCGTGCGTCATCGTGGAGGGGTGGGTGATGAGGGATTCCACACCCCCGAGACTCTCGGCCAAAAGGACTGTATTCAGGGCGTTCAGGAAGGGCGGGACCGCCGATTCCCTCGCCAGCTCGAAGGAGATGATCGCTCCGGGGCCATCCGCCTGCGAAAAATGCATGGCTCGCCGGTGATGACCCGGGAGTCCCGGGTAGAAGACCTTCCGGACGAACGGGTGGGCCGCGAGAAAGGCAGCCACTACTTCCGCGCTCTGCTGGGCCCGGGCCACCCGGACGGCAAGCGTCTTGACCCCCCGGAGGAGGAGCCAGGAGTCGAAGGGGGAAAGTACCGCCCCGATCGCCTTCTGGGCGAAGTGCATCTTTTCCCCGAGGTCCGGATCGGCCGTTACCACCGCACCGCCGATCAGGTCGTTATGCCCGCCCAGGAACTTGGTGGCGCTGTGGACCACCACGTCGGTCCCGAGGGCGATAGGCCGCTGAAGAAGGGGTGACATGAAGGTATTGTCCACGATGGAGAGGATCCCCTTTCTCCGGGCGATCCGGGTGACTTCCCGGATGTCCGCGATCTTCATGAGCGGGTTGGTGGGGGTCTCTAGGAAGACGGCCCGCGTCTTCTTTCCAATCCGTTTCGTCACTCGCCCGGGGTCCCCCATGTCGACGTAGTCGAACGCAAGCCCTTGGTGTCTGAGGATCTGCTCGAATAACCGGTAGGTGCCGCCGTACAGGTCATCGGAACAGAGGATCTGGTCGCCCGACCGGAAGAGCGTCGTCACAGCCTGTATGGCCGCCATCCCGGACGAGAAGGCGACCGCCCGCTCCCCTCCCTCGAGATCGGAGATCGCCTTCTCCGCTGCCTGCCGGGTCGGGTTTTCCGAGCGGGAATAGTCGAAGCCGCGGTGCTTTCCGAACTCCTCGTACCGGTAGATGGCCGTTGCGTAGATGGGGACGCTGACGGAGCCGAATGCCCGGTCGGCGCCCACTCCGGATTGCGCGGCGACGGTTTCGAGCGACCGTTTTCGCTTCAGTTCCGTGGTCTCCCGTATGGTCAGATGAAGTACATGAGGTTTCGCTGCCGACGCTCTGACGCCTCCTGCTCTTCCCGCGCGAGATCGGCGAGCGTCCAGCGGTCAAGCACCGACTCGATGGCCTCGGAGGTCTCCCGCACGAGCCGGGAGACCGCGGAGGACGAGTCCTCTCCCGGGGGCTTTCTCCCCCTCCCTTTCTTTCCCCTCGACGGTGCGACCGGCCCTTCGATGGCCTCGATGATCTCCAGGGAACGGACCGCATTCGGGTGCCGGGCGAGAAGGTACCCCCCCCCGACCCCTCGCTTGCTCATGACGATGCCGGCATTTTTCAGCTCGAGCAGGATCAGTTCGAGGAATTTCTTCGGGATCCCGTTCTTGTCCGCCAGTTCCCTGATCTGGAACGTGGATCCCTCCGGGTGTCGTGCCGCGTAAATGAGCGCCTTGAGGGCGTATTCCGTTTTCTTGGACAGCCGCATCCATCCTCCAGGGCTAATACCTTATATATCTACATTCCCTATTGTATATATAGGGATTAGCCTCGTCAAGCAACCGTTCCATCCTCTGCCCGGTCCGATCCCATGCCTATTGCCTCCATTGCCTCGACGCTTTTTCCGATGAACAGCATCGCCGGAGACCGCACTTCCTTTTTCTCTGCAAGAAGGGAAAGGTCGGCGAGTCGGCCGCGGATGACCCGTTGGTCTTTGCGGGTGCCGTTCTCCACGATAGCGAAAGGAGTGTTCGGAGGAAACCCTGCCTGGAGGAGGTCGCGCGTAACGCCGGACACCCGCGTGACGCCCATGTAGATTGCGACTGTGCCATCCTGGGGAATGTGTTTCCAGTCGACCGGGGAACATCCTTTCTCCTCCGCCTCGTTCCCGGCAACGAAAGTGACGCAGGACGACATGTTCCTGTGCGTGAGCGGGAGATTCGCGGCAGCAGCGCACCCGACCGCGGCGGTGATCCCGGGAACGACCTCGAAGGGAATCCCCGATGCAGTGAGGAATTCGGCCTCCTCGCCTCCCCGTCCGAAGATCAGCGGGTCACCGGATTTGAGACGCACCACGGATTTCCCTTCCCGGGCGAACCGGGCCATCGCTCCGTGGATGGCATCCTGCTTCCACCGCGATCCGTGACCGGACGTCCTGCCGCGTCGGGAGAAGCAGATCCGCTTCGCCTTCCTGGGGGCCAGCGCGAGGATCTCTTCGGGAACGAGGTAGTCGTAGACGACTACGTCCGTGCTCCGCAGAAGACCCAGGGCACGGACGGTCAAAAGATCCGGGTTCCCCGGACCCGCCCCCACGATGTAGACTTTCCCCGGGCTGCCCCGCTGTGTCCCGCGTCTCCTCCCCCGTTCCACCCGCACCGACAGCTCCGCCGCGTGATCCTCCAGAAACTCCCGGATCGCCCTTGCCGTCCCGGGATTTTTTCCACCCGTGGAAATGGCGATGGTGAACCCGTCTCCGGCAAAGACCGCGGGAAGGAAAAACGAACAGTCCTCCGGGGAGTCCGCAACGTTCACGGGGATGCGACGCCGCTTCGCCTCCCGGGAGACCGCACGGTTTACCGAGGCGTCGGAGGTTGCCGCGAAGGCGATTTCCACTCCTTCTAGATGAACCCCAAGAAAGGGAGCGGCGATCGCGCGGATCTCTCCGCTTTGGGCCATTCGGCGGACCTCGGAGGAGAACTCCTTCGCGACCACGGTGACCGCGGCCCCGCAGGCAAGGAGCGGGCGGATTTTCCGTTCCGCAACCGCACCCCCCCCGACAACCAGGACCTTTTTCCCCCCGGCCCGGTAAGACATCGAAATATTTTTTCCCGTCAATTCCATCCGGATTTAATCTAATAAAATCTATAGAAAAAGTAGATTATATGCGGTAGCGTTGGCTGTCAAGGAGCAAAGCAGGGTGGTTCCGATCTTTTGGAGCCGGGTGGAGGGGCGACCTTACGGGTGTACCAGGGTGCCGGCGATCCGGTAGACCTCGGCCAGGGTGGAGTGGGAGAGCGAGGTGTGCCAGTGACCGGTCAGGCGGGCCGCTCCCCAGAGGAGGAAGATCGTGCCAAGTCCGACGAGGGGAATCAGGTAGGGGGAGAGGGATTTCTTTCCCTTTCGGGTGACGGTGAGGCATTCTTCCACGGGGCAGGTTGCAACGCACGTCATGCATCCTGTGCATTCGGGGGTCCACACGGAGGCTTTCCGGTGAACGTTGATTTCCACGGGGCAGGCGCGGGTGCATGCCTTGCAGTCGATGCAGGTCGCTTCGTCACGGACGACCCTCTGGGGCGACATCCAGCTGACGAGTCCCAGGAGCGCCCCGTAGGGGCACAGGTATCGGCACCAGAAATGCTTGATGAGGACGGAGAGGACGGCCAGGATAGCCAGGGTGACCGCGGCGGTACGGGAGATGTCGGTGAAGAAAAGGAGCATCTTGGCGTCCGCGGCGTAATTGTAGGGGGTGTGCATGAACCGGTGTATCATCTCCCCGTCCATCTTCCAGAGGATCGCCC
>JBFFGP010000109.1:0-3973 GCA_041557435.1 Candidatus Deferrimicrobiaceae bacterium
AGGGACCGGGAACTTCCCTCCTTCGCACCGGGGGACCTCGTCGCGGTGATGAGCGCCGGCGCCTACGGTTTTTCGATGTCGTCGACGTACAACTCCCGCCCACGCGCCGCGGAAGTGATGGTCCGCGGCTCCCGGTTCGAAGTGGTGAGGGAGCGGGAGTCGATGCGGGACCTGACCCGGGGAGAGCGGACCGCGTCGTTTCTCACCCGACGGAGGAGGAAGGCGTAGGTTCCCGGGGAGGGAGGAATCGCGGGCGATGTGGAACGGGAGGGGGCAATCTGCTACCATAGAAAAATATTTCCATATGGCGGAACGGAACGTGAAGAAGGGGATTCCCTTTTCCAAAATGAACGGGAGCGGCAACGATTTCCTTGTGGTCGACAACCGGAACGGCGTCATGAAGCGGACCGACCTCTCGGAATTCGCCGCCAAGGTGTGCGACCGGTCCCGGTCGATCGGGGCCGACGGGATGATCTTCCTCGAGCGATCCCGCAGAGCCGACTTCCGTTGGAACTTCTTCAACGCGGATGGGTCCGTGGCAGAAATGTGCGGGAACGGGGGCCGTTGCGCGGCGCGGTATGCGTCCGAGCGAAGGATCGCGGGTCGGTCGATGATATTCGAGACGCTGGCGGGACTCGTACGCGCAGAGGTTTCGGGCCGTTGCGTCAAGCTGCAGATGACTGCCCCCGGCGGACTTGCGATGGACAGGACGCTTACGCTCGGGGGAAAGAAGATTCGGTACTCCTTCCTGAACACGGGTGTGCCGCATGTCGTGCTGTTCGTTTCCGGGATCGATACGGTAGACCTCGTCGGGGTGGGGCGGGGAATCCGCACCCACCGGGCATTCGCGCCGCGAGGTACCAACGTGAATTTCGCGCAGGTGCGCAACGGAGCAGTTTGGGTCCGCACCTATGAGCGGGGAGTGGAGGGGGAAACGCTTGCCTGCGGGACGGGGGCGGTCGCCTGCGGCATCCTCTCCGCCGTCCACGGCTTTGTCCGTCCCCCGGTAACCGTCTGCACGAGGGGCGGGGAGAAACTCATCATCCACTTTGACCTTGCGGAAAAGGGATTCGGCGAGGTGTACCTGGAGGGGGACACCTCGTGGTCCTGCGACGGGGTGATTACCGAGGAAGCATACCGTTACTAAGGGGGGAGGAGACGATGTTTCACGGGGCCATTGTCGCGACGGTAACGCCGTTCCGAAACGGGAAACTGGACAAGAGCGCGCTGAAGCGGCTCGTGAAGTTCCAGATCGAGAGCGGCACGGACGGGATCGTCCCGTGCGGGACGACGGGGGAGTCGGCGACGCTGTCCTTCGACGAGCATGAACGCGTCATCGATACCGTGCTCGAAGCCGTGGACGGACGCGTTCCGGTGATCGCCGGAACCGGGTCCAACAACACGAAGGAGGCCGTCGCCCTCACCCGGTATGCGAAACGGGCGGGGGCCAGCGCGGCGCTCGTCATCACGCCGTACTACAACAAACCGACGCAGGACGGGCTGCTCCGGCACTTCCGCGCAGTCGCCGAGTCGGCCGATATCCCCGTGATCCTCTACAACGTGCCGGGCAGGACCGGGGTGAACATGGCGGCCTCGACCGTGGCCCAGCTTGCCGAAGTGCCGACCATCGTAGGGGTGAAGGAGGCTTCCGGGAACCTGAACCAGGTATGCGACATACTCCGCATGACTCCCCGGAAGTTCTGCGTTCTCTCGGGCGAAGACTCCCTGTTTTTCCCGATGATGGCGCTGGGGGGGAAGGGAGTGATCTCCGTAACTTCGAACGTTGCCCCCCGGCTGATGGCGGAGCTGTATGATACCTACGTCATCGGCGAGATCTCCCGCGCGAGGGACATCCATTACCGGCTGTGGCCGCTGTTTCATGCGATGTTCCTCGAGACCAATCCCATTCCCGCGAAGACCGCCTTGGCGATGATGAGGATGATCCGAGAGGAGTTTCGGCTTCCTCTTTCCCCGATGGCGGTTGCGAATCGGAAAGTGCTCGCCAAGATCCTATCCGACATGAAACTCGCTTAGGCTTTCGGGGAGGAAGACGTGGCGAAGGTAGTCGTATGCGGGGCGATGGGAAGGATGGGACGGGCGATTTTGGGTGTTCTCCGGGAGCGCCCGCAGGGGCTCGTTCTCTCCGGCGCCTTGGAACCCCCGGGGCATCCCCTGCTGGGGCAGGACGCCTTTGAGGCTGCCGGGGCAGGAAAAGCGGGTGTTGCCGTGACGAGCGATTTTCCCGCTGCGATCGCCCAGGCGGACGTGGCGATCGACTTTACCCACGCCGATTCGTCCGTCAGGCACGCCAGGGATGCGGCAACCGCGGGGAAGCCGATCGTGATCGGGAGCACCGGCCTGTCGCCGGGGCAGGCAGGGGAGATCCAGGCATCGGCGAAAACGATCGCATGCGTCCTGTCCCCCAACATGAGCGTGGGGGTGAACGTGATGTTCCAGGTGGCGGCTGACGTTGCCCGTGTGCTGGGGGACGACTACGACGTGGAGATCGTGGAGACCCACCACAGGTTCAAGAAGGATTCTCCCTCGGGAACGGCGGTCAAGCTGGCCGACGCGGTGGCCGGCGCGCTGGGCAGGGACATGAAGGAGGCAGGCGTGTACGGCCGGCACGGAATGGCCGGAGAGCGCCCCCGGAAGGAGATCGGGGTATTCGCGGTCCGGGCGGGGGACGTTGTGGGAGAGCATACCCTGGTATTCGGCGGGATCGGGGAGAGGTTCGAGATCACCCACCGGGCCCATAGCCGGGACACATTCGCCCGGGGTGCCGTGAGGGCAGCCTCATGGGTAATCGGGAAACCGGCGGGCCTCTACGACATGCGTGCGGTACTGGGGTTGTGACGCCTTGAAGATCGCTCGGTTCGAATACCGGGGAAATATTGCCTACGGACTTGTCGATCCGGACAAGGGAGGGATCCGGGAACTGGACGGACCCCCCTTCGAAAGCGTGCGGATTGCCTCCGGCGAGCGGCCCCTGGCCGATGTCCGTCTACTTGCCCCGGTACTCCCCTCCAAGATCGTCGCCGTCGGGTGGATCTACAAGGATCACGCACGGGAGATGGGGAATCCGATCCCCGAAGAGCCGCTCATCTTCCTCAAGGCCCCGTCGGCGCTCAACCATCCGGGCGGCGACGTGGTGTACCCCCGCGCTTCCCGGCGAGTCGACCACGAGGCGGAATTGGCCGTCATCATCGGGAAGAAGGCGAAGGATATAGCGGCGCGGGATGCGACATCGGTGATCCTGGGCTACACCTGCATCAACGACGTAACCGCCCGGGACCTACAGAGAAAGGACGGAGTATTCACGCGGGCGAAGGGGTTCGATACCTTCGCGCCGCTTGGGCCCTGGATCGAGATGGACCTCGATCCGTCAGTTCTCTCTATCCGATGCCTTGTGAACGGCCAGGTGAAGCAGGACAGCAACACGCGGGAGATGAGCAAATCCGTGTTCGCGCTGGTGGAGTTCATATCGCACATCATGACCCTGCATCCCGGCGATGTCATCGCCACCGGCACCCCTCCGGGGGTCGGCCCCGTCAATGTGGGCGACGTCATGACCGTGGAGATCGAGGGAATCGGATCCCTGACCAACCGGGTCGTTGAGCAATAGCACACCATCCATGAGGAGATAATTACGAAGATGAGCCGGTTTACGCTTTCCGCACGGATCCAGGCCCTTCCCCCGTACCTGTTCGCCGAACTCGACCGGAAGAAGGAGGTGGTCCGTGCCCGGGGCGTAGATATCATCGACTTCGGGGTCGGGGACCCGGACCGACCGACACCGAAATTCATCGTCGACCGGATGAAGCGGGAGGTGTCCGTTCCGTCCAACCACCAGTACCCGTCCTATGAAGGGCTTCCCGTGTTTCGGGAGGCTGCTGCGAAGTGGTACCGGAGGCGGTTCAACGTGTCTCTGGATCCTTCCTCCGAGGTGGTTGCGCTCATCGGATCGAAGGAG
>JBFFGP010000110.1:0-3939 GCA_041557435.1 Candidatus Deferrimicrobiaceae bacterium
AAGCTTTCGAAATCGGTCCCGTCGATGAACGTTCCACGGAAAATCGAACGTATGGAATGGGTGATTATCAAGTACTGTCGACGGCCATCCCTTTGCCGGACGGATTTTCCTCCCGGAACCGCCAGAGTATTGCACCGAAGACCCCCGTCCCGAATCCCGCGATGTTCCCGGGAAGAGAGAGGGGCGCGGGGTTGATAATATCGACGAACGGGCCGGGACCGATGAGAAACGCGGCCGCCACCCAGGCGCACGCGAAGAGATACGCCGGGACGGTCGTCACCTGCCCCAACCCGTACATCCGGATGGAGACATCCGGGAAGAAGACGAGGTAGGCGCCAAGAACCCCTCCCACAGAGCCCATCGCGCCGAGAGCCGCATATCCCCCGGGCTTCCCCCAAAGGACATGCGCAGCCCCCGCGAAGACGCCGCACGAAAGATAAAGAAACAGATACGGCAGCCACCCCATCCGGTCCTCGATGTTGTCGCCCAGGACGAACAGGAAGAGGGTGCCCACGGCAAGCGGCAGGAATCCCGCGTGCAGGAACAGAGAGACCAGCGAAGCGGCAAAGGACAATCCGGATACTCCCGCCCCCGACGGCAACCCGGGAAGGCCGCCGGGTAGTTCGATCATCACCTCCGCCATCCGGGAAAACAGATAGACGCTTACGGATACTCCGATCAGGAGATAGGTGACCACAGGGAACGAAAGGACCTCCGGGTCATCATCGGAAAGCGGCACGACGACCGGCAGGGGGATCGGCACGCCGGATGCCCGCACTACGGGACCGTGTCCCAGTTCCATCCGCCGCTTCATCGCCCCGGCGATCGACTCCCCCAGAGCTGCGTACTCCTGTCCGTGTTCCCGGACGAATCGGAACCTCTCGGAGAGGGAGGCGGCCGAACGGCGCGACGCAATGTACCCGTTGCATTCACGGCACCGGATGACGGGGATCCCCGTCATCTGGAAGTCCATCGCCCCCATGGCCCCTTCGCACCTCGGGCATGCAAGCGACGCCGCCTGCCGGTGCATCCTGCGAAGAAGCCCCTCCGGGGGGGGCGGTTGCGTTTCGTCCCCTGGGTCCGCCACAAGACGTCCTTCCGTGAGCTCGCGGATCTCCCCGTAGTCGAACCACAAGGCACCGCAGGCGAAGCACCGGTCGATCTCCTTTTCCCCCGATACCACGCGGCGCATGGAGGAGATCTTGCAAAAAGGGCAGTCCATCCGCCACAGTATAGCCGTCCGGGAGAATCTGCGGGAGTCCCTGCTTGCCCCCCCGGAGTTTCCATCCCCGATTCGCACCCGGCAGACGACGCACATTCGGGAGTGCTCTCCCCCGCCCGGGGGCGAATCCCTTCGGTTTCTGGAGGTGTCCAAAGAGATGCAGGACGTGATTCCAGGAAGACGGCGAGGAAACATGATGAAGAAACCGGAGCTTGCAGTAACCGTTTTTTCCGATTACATCTGCCCGTTCTGCTACATCGGGGACAGGCGCCTGTCCCGTATGGGGGAGCACTACGACCTGAGGGTGGACCACCGGTTTTTCGAGATCCGCCCGGACACGCCATCCGAAGGGATGCCGATTTCGGAACTGGGGTACCCGCCGGAACAGTGGCGAAAGATGATGGAGCACCTCTCCCGGATGGCGGGCGAGGAGAATATTTCCCTCGCCGAGCGGGAGATCACGACGAACTCCCACAAGGCGCTGCTGCTCGCCGAAGCGGCGAAGGAGGAAGGGACGGAGGTCTTTTGCACCTTAAACGAGAAGCTCTTCGCGACGTTCTTCGGCGAGGGGCGAAACATCGGAGACGAATCCGTGCTCCGCGGCCTGGCGGAAGACGCGGGGATGTCGCCCGATATCGTCTCGCGGGCCTGGAGCGATCCCTCCTACGAGGAGAAGCTCAGCATGAACCAGGCCGTCGCCGCGCAACTGGGGATCACGGGCGTTCCCTCCTTCCTCATCGGGAACCGGATCCTCGTGGGCGCAGTCCCCACGGAAACGCTCTTGGAGGCGGCCCGGGAAGCCTCCCCTTCGCCCCCCTAACGACCGGAAACTCCGGCTCGCGGGGGGCTTCCCCTCAGCTACGCTCGCGATATCCGGGATCTCGCTCCACAGGCCGCTTCGGGGAACCCCCCGCATCGCCCCGAGTTCCCGGTGCCAGGCTTCGCCAAGCCGCAGGAGGGGGGTGAAGTGAGGTAAAGCGCAGACGTGCGGATGCTTCGCACGGCGAGTCACGAACGGAACCCCCCTTCGACTTGTCCTCCGTAGCTGCGGGAGCAGAGAAGAATGAGGATGCGGAAGACGATCATCGGCCCAAACACGGCTGGCGGGGGAGTGCCGGCGAGGCGCCCGTAGCAAGGGGGGCGTTCGACTCGCCCGCTGAGTTCTTAGGAACGTCCCTGTTCTTGGGTTACATGAGCATGGAGAGGATGGAGCGCTCGGCGATCTCGAGGACGGAGCGGGGAACTACCCCTAAGACGAGAACGACGGCCGCTGATGCGCACAGGGCCACAGAGAAGAGCAGGCGCGGCGGCCGCGGGACGGGCACCTCAGCCTCGGCGGGGATCATGTACATGTAGACGACAAGCCGCAGGTAGTAGTAGATGGAGGCCGCGCTGTTCAGCACCCCGATGACGGCCAACCAGATGTACCCGTTCTTCACCGCGGCGCTGAAGAGGTAGAACTTCCCGACGAACCCGGCCGTCGGGGGAATCCCGCCGAGGGACACGAGGAAAAGGGTGAGCAAGGCCCCGAGCGCCGGGTACCGGAATCCGATCCCCTTCAGATGCGCGATGTCGTACCCCTCGTCCTCCTTCTGGGCGATCAGGATAACCACGCCGAAGGCGCCCATGTTCATGAAGGCGTACACCAGAAGGTAGAACAGGGACGCCTGCCCTCCAAGGACGTCGCCTGCGACAAGCCCGACGAGGACGTACCCGGCGTGGGCGATCGAGGAGTAGGCGAGAAGCCTTTTCACGTTGTCCTGCACGAGCGCCGACAGGTTCCCGACGGTCATCGTGAGCACGGCCAGGCCCCAGAGGACCTTCCATAAGACGGGCTGCACGCCGGGGAGGGCCACCAGGAGCACCCGGATGAGCGCGGCGAAGGCGGCCGCCTTGACCGCGGCGGACATGAAGGCGGTGACCACCGTCGGGGCCCCTTCGTACGCGTCCGGGGTCCACATGTGGAAGGGGACCAGCGACACCTTGAAGCCGAACCCCACAAGGAGCAGACCCGTCCCGACGAGGAAGAGCGGACTTGCAAGGATCCGCGAGTCGTAGAGCATCGTGGCCAGAACGGGGATCTTCGTCGTTCCGGTCGCCGCGTACATCAGGGCGATGCCGTACAGGAAGAACCCGGAGGCGAAGGCGCCGAGGAGGAAATATTTCAGCGCCCCCTCGATCGAGGTCATCCGGCTGCGGTGGAACCCGACGAGGACGTAGATCGGGATCGACATCGTCTCCAGCCCGAGGAAGACCGTCATCAGGTCGGTCCCCTTGGCCATGAACATCATCCCCGAGGTGGAGAGCAGGATGAGCGAGTAGAACTCCCCCTTTTGCGTCCCCTCCCACTCGGAGTATCCGGTCGCCATGAGGAGCGTGAGCGCGCAGGCGGAGAGGATGACGACGTCGAAGAAAGCGCCCACCCCGTCGTGGACGATCATCCCCGAGAACCCTTCGATCCTCCCCTGCCCGAGGGCGTAAACGGAAAACAGCGCGATGCCGATGCCGACGATGCTCGTGCCGCACAGAACCCGCTTGTTCTCCTCGGGGATCACCACGTCGAGGAAGAGGACGAAGAGCGCCGTGGCCACAACGACGATCTCGGGAACGATGCTGTATACGCTGGTCACCAGCGCCTGGAGATCTATGGAGATCGGCGTCATCGCTTCCTCACGTCCTTACCGTCGAAGTAGCGGGCGAAAAGCGTTTCCCCGGAG
>JBFFGP010000111.1:0-3930 GCA_041557435.1 Candidatus Deferrimicrobiaceae bacterium
ACCGGATGACGAGGTCCGCGCATGCCTGATCAAGCGCGACGGGGTCGCAGGAGGCTAGGATCCCGACGTCCGGGGCGATCGGGCGATCGTTGTTCCCGTAGCAGTCGCAATAGGGGGAGATCTGCAACACGAAGGAGAGGAACAGGCTTGCCTCCTTCTTCCCCCGCAGCGCACCCGCCGCGTGCTCCACCATCTTCTTCTGGACCATCGGTGCCGCCTCGTTCCAGTCGATCTTCACCGTGTGCTCCGGGCACACCACGATGCAGTCCGCGCACCCGATGCACCTCTCCGGGGCAATGAGGGCTTTTTCGGAGATCAACGCGATGGCGCCGGAGGGGCAGTGCGAGATGCACGTACCGCACGCGGTACAGTTCTCGGGATCGACGATGGGGGACACCGTGGAGTGCTGTGCGAGTTTTCCCGACCGCGCGGCGCACCCCATCCCCAGGTTCTTGATCGTTCCGCCGAATCCGGACAACTCGTGTCCCTTGAAATGGGTCACCGCCACGATCGCGTCGGCGTTGACGATCTCCGTGCCGATTGCCACCTCCAAGAAAATCTTCCCCTCCACGGGAACGCTCACGGAACTTTCGCCCCGGATCCCGTCCGCAATGAGGATGGGGGCATCGACTACCGAGAAGGCAAACCCGTTGGCGATGGCTGTCCGTATATGGTCCACGGAGTTGCTGCGACCGCCGACGTACAACGTGTTGGTGTCGGTCAGGAACGGTTTCCCCCCCGCAGCGGCGATCTCCTCGAGGATCTTCCGCACGAAGACCGGGCGGACGAAAGAAACGTTTCCCTTTTCGCCGAAATGGATCTTCACGGCGGTAAGATCCCCTGGACCGATCCTGCCGGGGAGGCCCGCCGCCCGCAAAAGTTCTCCCGTCTTGTCGATCAGGCTCCTGCCGGGGGGCGAGGAGAGGTCGGTAAACCAGACTGTAGACCGCATCCGGATTCCTCCCGATTGACATGACAGGCGGAATGAAATTATAATACAAACTTCGGGAACGATCCATGATACTTCCTCATCGCCCCTCGGAGGTTTTGTCCCAATGATTTTCAAAGTAGGGGATTTGGCCGTATATCCGGCTCAGGGAATCGGATTGGTGCAGGCAATCGAAACGAAGTCGATCTCGGGGGGCAAGAAGGAGTCCTTTTACGTTCTCCGCATTCTCGACACCGGCGTGACGATCATGATCCCGATGGGCAACGTGGAACAAGTCGGTCTGCGGCAGATCATGGATTCCAAGGCCGTCCGGTCCATCTACAAGATTCTCCAGAACCGCGAGGTGGGGATAGACCCTCAGCCATGGAACCGGAGGTATCGCCAGTATATGGACAAGCTCAAGTCCGGCTCGCCCTTCGAAATCGCTGAAGTCCTGCGGAACCTCCTCCTTCTCAAGGGAGAGAAGGTCCTCTCTTTCGGGGAGAGGAAGATGCTCGACACGGCGCGTTCTCTCCTGATCAAGGAGATCTCTATCGCTCGATCCGTTTCGGAGGAAGTGGTGGAGGCGGACCTGCGCCGCTTCCTGAACTTCTGAAACGTTCTCCTTCTTCCTGTGCGTCTGTCTCTCCGGCCTCCGCGCCGGGAATCCGCTATCGTGAGAATCCCGGAGGGGTGATGAAACGGGTGGTGGCGATCATCGTCGCCGGCGGCGGCGGCAAGCGGATGGGAGGGGATCTTCCCAAGCAGTTTCTCCCCCTCGGGGGACGCCCTCTCCTGGACAGGACCCTGTCCGCGTTCACCGCATCCCCACGGATCGAAGGAGTCGTGCTCGTACTTCCCCCTTCCCTTCCCGACGAGGTGAAGGAATCGTACCGGTTCGTGGCGAAGGTTCTCGCCGTGGTCGACGGCGGGGAAGAAAGACAGGATTCCGTGAGGAATGCCCTCGCGGCCGTCCCCGCGGAGACGGAGGTCATCCTCGTGCATGACGCCGTCCGCCCATTTGTGTCCCGGGGACTTCTGGAAAGGTGCGCGGAGTTTGCGCAGGAGCACGGGGCCGTCGTGCCGATGGTGCCGGTCCGGGACACCGTCAAGCAATGGGATCGCGCGGAGAGGACCCTCCGTACGCGGGACCGGTCCGAACTGATGCTCGCCCAGACTCCCCAGGGATTCCGTGCCGGGATCCTGCGGGACGCCTACGGTAAAGCGCTGGAGCTTGGGAGGCAGGGGACCGACGATGCCTTCCTCGTTGAGGAGGCGGGTTACCCCGTCGTCCCGATGCCGGGTGAGGAGGAGAACGTCAAGATCACCTATCCGGACGACCTCCGCATGGCGGAGGGCTTCCTCCGCGAACGGGCCGACTTCCGCATCGGGATCGGGGGGGACGCACACAAGCTGGTCGAGGGGAGGGACCTCTGGCTGGGGGGAGTCCGGATCGAATACGAACGAGGCCTCCTCGGCCACTCCGACGGCGACGTTCTCCTCCATGCGATCGCGGACGCGATCTACGGCGCTCTCGGTGAGCAGGACATCGGTCGGCATTTCCCCCCGGGCGAAGCGGCAACGGAAGGGATCTCCAGCCGCAGGATCATCGCTCACGCGCGCGGGAGAATGGTGGAGAAGGGGTTCGGGGTGGCGGGGCTGGACGCCGTCATCGTGTGCGAGGAACCGAAGATCGCGCCGGTTGCCTCGGCTCTCCGCGCATCCATCGCAGGAATGCTTTCCCTTTCCGAGGAAAGAGTGAATCTGAAGGGGAAGACGACCGAGGGAATGGGCTTCGAGGGACGCAAGGAAGGGATCTCCGCCTGGGCCGTGGCACTCCTTACGGGATCTCTCCCGGTTGCGGAAAGGGAGACGACCTGATGGCTCTCACCGTCTTCAACACGCTGGGCAACCGGAAGGAGCCCTTCGTTCCGATTTCCCCGGGAAAGGTGAAGGTCTACGTGTGCGGGGTGACGGTCTACGACCTGTGCCACATCGGACACGCGCGCGCGAACGTTGCCTTCGACATCATCGTTCGCTACCTCCGCTTCCGGGGATTCGATGTCACGTTCGTGCGCAACTTCACCGACATCGACGACAAGATCATCCACCGCGCGGTCCGCGAGGACACCGACTCCCTCTCGATCGCAAACCATTATATCGAGGAGTTCTACAAGGACTTCGACAGGATGGGGCTTGTGCGTCCCGATGTGGAGCCTCGCGCAACGGAACACATCCCCGACATCATCGGCCTCATCGGGAGGCTGATCGAGGCGGGGAAGGCATACGTCGTGGACGGCGACGTGTACTATTCCGTCCGGGGGTTCGGGGAGTACGGCAAACTTTCGGGGAAGAACACGGAGGAGCTGATTTCCGGGGCCCGGGTCGAGGTGGACGAACGGAAGCAGGACCCGCTCGACTTTGCCCTCTGGAAGGCATCGAAAGCCGCGGAGCCGTCCTGGGAAAGCCCGTGGGGCCCCGGGAGACCAGGCTGGCACATCGAGTGCTCGGCGATGGCGATGCGGCACCTGGGAGAGACCTTCGACATCCACGGCGGGGGCAAGGATCTGGTCTTCCCCCACCACGAGAACGAGATCGCCCAGTCGGAAGGGCTGACGGGCAAGCCGTTCGCGCGATACTGGATCCACAACGGGTTCGTCAACGTCGATAGCGAGAAGATGAGCAAGTCGCTCGGGAACTTCTTCACTCTCCGGGACGTGCTGGAAAAGGTGAAGCCGGACGTGCTCCGCTTCTTCCTGGTGTCGAGCCATTACCGGAGCCCGATCGACTACACGGAAAGGAGCCTGGCCGAGGCGAAGGCGGGTCTTACCCGCCTCTATCGGGTGAAGGAGAAGGCGGAGGCATGCTCTTACGCCGGAATCGAGGCGTCGTCCTTGCCGGACGGGGACGAATTTGCCCCTCTCCGGGATGTCGAGAAACGGTTCACGGAGGCGATGGACGACGATTTCAACACGGCGGCGGCGCTTGGTCACCTCTTCGAA
>JBFFGP010000112.1:0-3859 GCA_041557435.1 Candidatus Deferrimicrobiaceae bacterium
GGTTGCCCGCGGAAGCAGGCGCAGTAGGGGAGCCGATCCCCACGCCCTCGCGGCGGAGCCTGTCCCGGAGTTCCATCCCGGTCGAAGTGGGGGGGCGGCAAAAGAGCCGCCCCTTATTTTCCCCGGCCGGGCTTTCCGGCCACCGTCATATGCCTTGTGAGGACCCTCTCCTCTTATTCCGGAGACGCGCCTCCCGGTTTCTCCCTGGAGTAGGCAGGCGGTACGATGATCCTCACGGAAACATCCGTCATCTCGAAGCGTACGGGGAGCGCCCCGAGGTAATCCCCGTCCACCTGGGCGGCAGAGGGGATCCGGGAACGGATAAAGACCGAGGGGGTTTCCGTGATCAGGACCTCCGGAGAGTCGGCATGTTTCCCCCGGAGGACGTTCCACACAAAACGGAGAATCGGGAGTCGCCCCAGCCTGCGGAGGGCGATCATCTGGAGCGTGTCCCCCTCGAGGTTCCCGGAAGGCGCCATGATCACCCCCCCGCCGTACTTTCTCCCCCGGCAGACGATGACGGCCTGCGCCTCCAACCGCTCTCTTCCCGGCAGTTCCACCCAAAGGCCCGGCTGATCCCGGAGGAGATGTTTCGCCCCCGACAAGAGATACGCCCCGATTCCGAGGTAGTTCTTCCCCCGGGCATCCATCCGTTCGAGCACTTCGGCGTCGAATCCCGCGGAGGCAAGGAGCAGGAAATGCCTTTCCCCCGCTTTTGCGAGCCGTACCGTGATCGTTCTTCCCGTGGACAGGAGGGAAATGCATCCCTCCACGGACTTTGGAAGCCCGACCTCCGCAGCGAAGACGTTTCCCGTACCGTAGGGGACGACCAGCAACCGGGTTGCCGTTCCGGCAAGCCCGTTGGCCACTTCGTTTACGGTACCGTCACCCCCGACGGCGATGACCGTCTCCATTCCGGAATGGGCGGCTTCGCGAGCCAGGAGGACGGCGTCCCCGGGTCCGCTGGTCTCGCGGATCTCGAAAGGCGTCGTAAGAGAAGCCAAGGCTTTCCGGACGCGGTCGATGTTGCGGACCATCTTAAGCCCGGCCACCGGGTTGTAGATGACGCGGATCATGATGAGGGATTATAGATGGTTTCCCCGTCTTTCGGTGTGGGATATCGTACAGGCATGAGAAATCTTTCCCGGGGAGAAGGGGCGGCGCCCCCGATCGTAGTCGCACACCGGGGAGCCTCCCGCCGCGCCCTGGAGAATTCCCTCGAGGCGTTCTCGCTTTCCCTGGCCGATCGCGCCGACATGATCGAGTTCGACGTGAGGCTGTCCGCGGACGGGGAAGCGGTGGTCATCCACGATGCCCGGACGGGGCGCACCGCACGGGAAAACCTGACGGTGGCCCAATGCGACGCTGCGCGGCTCCGGAAGGTCCGGCTCATGAACGGGGAGCCGGTCCCGCTTCTCGCCGACGTGCTGGACCTCATCGGGGGGGTCGTCCCCGTAAACATCGAGGTGAAGACGACGGGGGGGGTACACGCTTCCCTCCGGGCGATCGACAGGATGCGCTACAAAGGGGAGGTCGTACTCTCTTCCGCGCTGCGCGAGGAATGTCTGGCCGCGCGATCCGCCCGCCCCGGAGTCCCCTGCGGGCTGGTGACAGGTCGCCCTTCGGCGTCCGATATCGTCTTTTGCCTCCGTCACTCCCTCTCGTCGATCCACCCGGATCACCGTAGGCTTACGGTGCTCCGCATCCGGAAAGTGAGAGAGGCGGGGGTCTCCCTCATTCCATACACCGTGGACGATGGGGAGGATTTCTTCCGGCTCATAGAGGGGGGGGCGGACGGCGTCTTCTCGAACCGTGCGGAAGAGCTGCGCAAGGCGTGGAGGGAACGGTTTCGTGGGGGGGGATGAGCGCCCGGTCGACCTCGCGGTCATCGGGGGCGGGATCACGGGGGCCGCAGTGGCCCGGGACGCCTCCTTGCGCGGGCTTTCCGTGGCCCTTTACGAGAAGGGGGACTTCTCCTCCGGGACGACATCGAAGACCTCCCGGCTGATTCACGGCGGCTTGCGATACCTGGAGGGATTTCACTTCGGGCTCGTGTACGAGTCCCTCCGGGAAAGAGACTGGCTCTCCTCCCGCCTTCCCCACCTGATCCGGCCCATCCCGATCCTGATCCCGGTCTACCGCGGCGGTCGGCGCGGGATGGGAAAAGTGTGGATCGGTATGCGGCTGTACGACTTTCTCGCGCGCGGGAAGGGCACGCCTCGGTACGGGACGCTTTCCGCGGGCGAGGTGGCGCGGCGCGTCCCGGGCATCCGGCAGGAAGGGTTGGCCGGCGGCGCCCTGTTCTACGATTACCAGCTCCCCGTGCCCGAGCGCCTGGTGGTGGAGAACCTTCTCTCCGCGTCCGGTGCCGGAGCCCGGGTGAGAAGCCATGTGCAGGTCGAGAGAATCGGCTTCGAAGAAGGGGAGTTCCGCCTGCGGCTGCGCGATCCGGGATCCGGCGTCCGGGAAGAGGCGGCTGCCACCACCGTGATCAACGCGACCGGCCCTTGGGCGGACCGTACCCGGCGGCTTTTCGGCCTGGACGGCGCGATCCTGTACCCCACCAAGGGGGTGCACCTCGTTTTCCCCGGCATCTCACCGCATGCTTTGTTCGCCGCATCCCCGAAGGACGACCGGATGTTCTACATTCTTCCCTTTGCCGGGAGCCTCCTCGTCGGAACCACCGACACGTCGTATCCGGGGGACCCCGATTCTGCGAAGGCCAGGGACGAAGATGTCGTCTACCTGCGGGAAAGCGCGGAGAGGTTCCTCCCCGGATCCTCCCTGTTCCGATCGCTCCCGTTATTCTCCTACGCGGGCGTAAGACCCCTGTTGAGGGGAAAGGGAGGCACGGAATCCAACCTCCCGCGAAAACACGGCGTCTTCCGGGAGGGCCCCGGCGGTCGGTTCCTGACGGTCGCGGGAGGGAAGATGTCGACGTTCCGGAAGATGGCGGAGGACGCGGTGGACGCAGCGTGCGAGGTGCTCGGGAGAAAGGGTCCGTGCATTTCCCGGGAGGCGCCTTTTCCCGGGGAGATCGGCGGCGGAAAAGAAGGGGCGGAGGAGTTCGCGCAGTCACTTTCCGGGAGGTACGCGGCTCCCCCGGAGTTGTGCGCGCACCTGGTTTCCCTATACGGCCGCCGGGCGTCGCGCGTGCTGGAGATTGCAAGGGAGGCCCCTGAGTTGGCTAAGCGACTATCCCCCCACTCCCCCGACATTGCCGCCCAGGCGGTCCTCGCTGCGCGGGAGGAGTGGGCGAGAATCCCGGAGGATGTCGTCCTGCGTCGCATGCACCTGGGAATAACGCAGAACCGGGGGAAGGATACGATCCCCGAAGTGGAGCGGCTTCTTTCGCGTTTTTCCTGAAGATTCCTTACCGACCTGTCCCTTTGCCTTCCCAATCTGCGCGAGAAATCCTCCCAAATGTTCTTACCGGATGACTTTCCGAAACGATTCCGTATAATGTAAAACCTGGTTTTGAAACCGTTCTCATTGGAATAAATGAACGACAGGACCGTCATACAGGGGGAGAAGTGCGGGAATCGATCTTGATAGAGGCGAAAAGATGATCGGAAAACGGAGGGTCATCCTCCTTCTTCTTTGGGCGTGGCTGTTCGCTTTTCCATTGTCCGCCGAGTCGTTTGCGCTGCGTGGGCTGGAAAAGGGGGCGCAGGTTCGAGACATCGAGCTCGTGGGGGTCAACTCGGATGGCGGGAAGCTCTCCTCCTTTTCCGGGGAGAAGGGACTGGTCGTCATCTACTGGGCGACCTGGAGCTCCCGCTCCCCGGAGATCCTCGCCTTCGCCGAGAAGGAGCTCCGCCGGTACGAGGAGCACGGCGTAAAACTTTTGGCGATCAAC
>JBFFGP010000113.1:0-3830 GCA_041557435.1 Candidatus Deferrimicrobiaceae bacterium
GCCTCGCCTTCGGGCTCGCCGAGCTCTACCTCGGCTGGCGGGCCATGCGCGGCCCGGTTCGGCCCGCAGTGGTGGTGGGCGACGATCGATCCTCCGTGGTGGTCCGCGCCTGAGCGGACCCTGCCGCGGGAGCGCAGTCGCTGCCACTCCTCCTCCGGAAAGCGGGGGGGGGCCAGCGCAAAGCCCGGTTTCACCACTCCCACCCGCACCTCCGGGGCCAGAATCTTTTCCCACGCCGCCGCCTGGTGCACGAGGGCTATCTTGGAGAGACAGTAGGGGAGGTAGCCGGGCCAAAGCTTCGCCGCTCCCGCATCTCCCAGGAAGAGGACCACTCCGCCGGGAGAGGCACGGAGAAGGGGGAGAAGCTCCTGGGTGAGAAGAAGCGGGCCACGCAGGTTGACGGCGAAGATCCTGTCGATGTCCCGGGCAAGAACTTCCCCCACCGGGGTGCGGGGAAAGATCGCCGCGTTGTGGACGAGGAGGTCCAGGCGGCCGAACTTCCGTTTCATGGCGTCGGAAAGGCGGGGAATCCCCCTCGGACGAAGCAGGTCGAGGAAGAAGGCCCGGCCGCCGATCTCCCGGGCGAGGGACCGGCCTTCCTGGCCCGAGGTGCGGTAGGTGAGCCCGACGGTGAACCCTTCGCGGGCGAGCCTCCGGGAGATCGCCGCGCCGATACGCCTTGCTCCCCCGGTGACCAGCGCAACCTTTTCCCCGGAAAGACTCATTTCAGTTCGATGAACGACTCCTTCGGGGACCCGCAGATGGGGCACGGGTCGGGCGGTTCGTCTCCCTGGTGGATGTAGCCGCACACGGTGCATTTCCATTTTTTCATCGGGCTTCCGGCTCCGCACGAAGATATTTGCTGCCCCTTATACCACAAACGGGAAAAGGGGACAAAGAGGGAGCCTCCCCGGGACCGTCGACTCTATATAATGGTGTGTATGAAGCCGGACGGAACCTCTCTCCCGGAACTTCCCTACGTGGCGATCGACGTGGAAACCACGGGGCTTGCCACCTCGGACGGCCACCGCGTCTGCGAGATCGCGCTGCTTCGGTTCCTGCGGGGGACCGTGGTGGATTCGCTCGTCTCCCTGGTGAACCCCCTCCGTCCGATCTCCCCGGGAGCGTCCGCCGTCAACGGAATCACCGACACCATGGTGGTCCGCGCGCCCACGTTTCCCGACCTGTTCCCCCGGATCCTCGATTTCCTCGGGGAGGACACGCTCGTTTTCCACAACGCCCCGTTCGACCTCTCGTTCTTGCGCATGGAGGCGCGGTATGCCGGAGGCGAGTGGCCGGAGAACCCGGTCATCGACACGCTGGCGCTCGCTCGACGCACCCGCCTTTTCCGCGATCACTCGCTTTCGGCGATCTGCGCGCGGTTACGGATCGGCGGGGCCTTCCACCGGGCGGAGGCGGATGCGTATGCTGCGGGAAAGCTGTTACTGGCCCTTGCGGCAAGCGGCAAGGTCACCCCCTGGCCGAACCGTGCGGGGTGACCAGCGCGGGTCCGGATGTACCTCTACCTTTCGGGGCGCCACTTTCCCCCGGATTTCCAGGCGATGTAGTTCTTCCGAAACTCCTTCTCCAGGGCCTTGACGAACTCTGCGCGGCGATCGTAGAGGCGTCGCAGGGGGCGATTCTTCACGCGCTCCAGGACGTACGCCGCCAGCAGGGGCATCGCCACCGTGGAGTCGAGGTAGCAGACGACGGCGTCGGGGAGTCTGTCCGGATCGACCTTTCCCCACGAGACCGCCTCGGAGGGCGTGGCCCCCGAAAGTCCTCCCGTGTCGGGCCGGGCGTCGGTCACCTGCAGGAAATAGTCGTGGCCCTTCTCCTCGATACCCATCACCTCCTGCAGCTGCGGCTCGGTCTGGAGCACGAAGTTTTTCGGGGATCCGCCGCCGAAGATCAGGACCGCGCTTTTCCCTTTCCCTTGCTTGGCGGCGTAGACGATCCCCGCGGTCTCGTTCACGTCCGCCGAAACATCGATCTTCGTCCCCTTCCCGAACAAGCGCATCGCGGCGACGTTCATGCCGATGGAGGAATCGCCGGGGGAGGAGGTGTACACCGGAACCCCGTATCGCCAGGCCGCCGCGAGGACGCTTACTTCCCCGATCCCCAGCTTTTCCTCCCGCGCGGCTACGTACCGCCCGATCCGGTAATGGAACTCCGCGGTGCTCATCTCGCTCTGGAACTCCTCCTCTTCGAGGATCCGCCGGAAGAAGGCGTCGGTGTCGAGGAGCACTTCGTAGGCGAACAGGATGTCGTAGATCCGAACGACCCCTTCCGCTTGAAGGACCGTGTCGTCCAGGAACGGGGACCCCGCGCGCATCTCCATCCCGAGTCCGAAGTGCACGTCGTGGTAAAGGTTCGCCCCGGTCGAGACGATCCAGTCGACAAATCCGGCCCGGATCAGGGGAACGATGCAGGAAACTCCAAGCCCGGCGGGGACCAGGGCACCGGAGAGGGAAAGGCCGACCGTCACGTCGGGCTTCAGCATCTTCTCCGCGTACAGCCTGGCGCTCTCCCGAAGCCTCCCCGCGTTGTAGGCCAGGAAGTGGTTTTCCACGAGATCTACCGCCCCGATCCCTTTCGCGATCGGGGGAGGAAGGATCTTGGGCCCCCGGAGGAAGCGCGACTTTTTCTTTCCCATCCCTTTCTTCTCCTCGTTCGCGGACGGTCGTTTCCGGCAGCGTTCGCTCAGTCCACCGGCTCGATCATGGATTTCCCCTGAATCGCCTCCGCCAGGGTCGACCCGCCAAACGTTGCGGACGAGGAGTAATCGAGATGGCTCGTCGACCGGATCTCCCTGCCGGACAGCACGTCGACGGTGGACTCGAACCGGCCCCGGATCGTCCCGGTGGACTGGAACGTCTCCGGAACGGGCGCGTCGAAATCGGCGAGCCGCCCCGCCAGATCCTCGGCGGACCAGGACCTTGTCCCCTCGTATTGTCCTTTCAGTTTCAGGGCGTGGTCCCCGTCCTTGACCTGGAACCCTTCGTACCATGTCCGGATCTCGACCGGAATCGGTCCGAGCTCGGCCGAGGGACCGAGGAACGGGAGCACGAAATCCTTTTCCACGGTGGCCGTGGATCCCTTGGCGTACGTTTTCCCGACTTGGCGGGTAAAGGGCTTTCCATACAGTTGCTTCAGCTGGGCGACATAGGATTCCAACCGGAACGCTTTCCCCAGGACATCCCACGCAGGAGTTCCCCTCATCCCCGTCATCCAGTCCCCGTAGGCCTTCTCCATCTCGGAGAAATTCGCCTTCCCCGTGGTGGTGTCCAGAGTGAAGTAGACCGGGTTGGGGGGGCGGAACAGAAGGAACGGCGCATCGATGAACTTCCCATCCTGGATGATGCGCACCGATGATTCGCTTACCTCGATTCGCGCAATCCCGCCGGCGACTTCCTTTACCGACTGGGTTGTCACAAGTTCGAGCCCGACGGTCCGGTTCCTGACCGACTTCTTGCCGTCCGCGCCGGTCAACGTCCGTTCGATCTGGTTCGTCGACAGGAACCGGCTTTTCCACTCCTGCCCCGGAGCAAGCGAAAGCGTTACCTCGAACTCCTCGGAGATCGAAACCCCGGGGTGGGGGGATCCTGTCTTTCCGGCCGCGGAGGTGTCGACCCCGGACGGCCGGACGGCCCCGCATCCGGTTGCAAGATAGGAGGCCAGAAGGGTTGCCAGCAGGAGATGCGACACGGCGGAGAAACGGTGACGGCGCATGGGGAACCTCCCGTCCGGAAAGGGTTGACCGCATTATACCTCCGGTCGCTTGCTCCCTTTACTATTTTCGTTTCTCCCCTACCCCCGCGATATAATCA
>JBFFGP010000114.1:0-3787 GCA_041557435.1 Candidatus Deferrimicrobiaceae bacterium
CGAGGAGGCACCGCGCCTGGAGGAAATCCAGGTATAAGAGGATCGAGCGGCACAGGAGGAGATCATCGGAACGCCTTGCGACCTTGGCGCTTAGATCTGCCAGGATCCGGGCGATCTCCATCGCCATGCTCCGTCCCGGGACGCCGAGCCGCAGCCGGTACGTGGGACGAAGCGCCTCCGGATCGAACTCCATCGAGCCGTTTTCGAAGCGCCGGTCCCCGAACGCGATCCCCTTCAACTCCTCGAAGTGGGTCGTGGCCAGGACCCGGACTTCGCGGTCCGCGAGGACCTCCAGGAAACCCCGGGCGATGGCCGCCCCCTCCCTCGGATCGGTACCCGAGACGACCTCGTCCAGCAGCACCAAGGAGCCCCGGTCCGCCCCTGCGAGGATCTCGTTCAGCCGCCGCACGTGGGCGGAGTAGGTCGACAGGTCCTGCTCCACGCTCTGCTCGTCCCCCACGGAGGCGAACACCTGGGGGAAGGTCGAGACCGTCGAGTCGCCGGAGGCTGGAACGGAGAGTCCCGCCATCGCCATCAGCGTCAAAAGCCCCAGCGTCTTGAGCGCGACGGTCTTCCCTCCGGCGTTAGGCCCCGTGAGGATCAGGCAGCGGTAGGGGCGTCCAAGCGAAAGATCGTTGGGCACGACCTCTTTGCGGGCCAGGACCATCAACGGATGGCGTGCGGAGAGGAAATTCACCTCGCCGGATGCGTTGACGGTGGGCTCCGCGGCGCATAATTCCTCCGCGAGGAGGCACCGCGCCTGGAGGAAATCCAGGTATAAGAGGATCGAGCGGCACAGGAGGAGATCATCGGAACGCCTTGCGACCTTGGCGCTTAGATCTGCCAGGATCCGGGCGATCTCCCGCTCTACCTCGATCTCGCCCATCTTGACCTCGTTGTTCAGATAGACGAGCTCCTCGGGTTCGAAAAAGACGGTCTGACCGCTCTGCGAGGTGTCGTGGACGATGCCCGGGAATAGCCCCTTGGCAGCGATCTTGAAAGGGATCACGAGCCGGCCCGAACGGACGGTTGCGTACGCCTCCTGGATGTGGCGGGCGAACCGCGACGAGGCGATGATCTCCTCGGCCGTCTTCTGTAGGCGGTTCCTAAGCTGCTGCAGCTGGCGGCGCAATGCCCCCAGGGACGATGAGGCCCGGTCGAGGACGTTCCCGGAACTGTCGATCTTGAAATCGATCTCGTCGGCCAGGTCCCGCAAAGAGGGAAGCCCCTTGGCGTGGTGTACCAGGCGAGGGTACTTTCCGCGGCGGTCCTCGAAGAACTTGCGGGTGCGCTCGCCCGTCCTGGCCGTCTGCCCGACGAGGAGCAGTTCGGCGGGAGAGAGCGGGATGCCCTTTCCCGCCTTCTCCACAGTGAGGGTGATCTCCTTCAGGCCCTCGAGGGGAAGCGGCCCCTCGTCGACGAGCATCCTGCGGCCGTCCCGGTTCTCCTCAAGGGAGATCCGGATGGCGTCGAGGTCCGTCCCGGGCACAAGCTCCGCGCATCGTTCCCTTCCCGGCTCGGAAGAGGCGTGCATGCAGAGCCTTGCGATTACCTTCTCCCATTCGAGCGCTTCGAGCGCGGTGGCCCACGAAGTTGCCGGCAAGGCCTTTTTCCCCCTTGAAAATCAACTGTTCCCCGTCCATTATATCGGGAACGTGGTACCATCTCCCGTTGATTTCCTTAACGCGAAAGGAAACGGCGGTCCATGTCCGGAGTTCACCTCGTTCTCTTCTGGCTTTCGCTTTTCGCCTACGGCGCAGAAGCGGGTCTGCAGCTTGGAGGCATCGCGCCCAGGTCTCCCTTCCGTTCGGCCCTTTTCGGAGGTCTCGTCCTGCATGCGCTCTTTCTGGCCTTGCGGTGGGTCCTGTCGGGGCACGCGCCGATGGCCGGGCTCTTCGAATCCCTGACGGTATTCTCCTTTTGCTCGGCTCTCTCGGCTTTCCTCCTCTGCGGAACGAAAGAGACGATGTCCGCCTGGAAGCCCCTTTCCGTGCTGGTGGTGCTTCCCCAGGCCGGGGCGGCGCTTATCGACAAGCGCCTGACGCCCCTCTATCCGGCACTGGACACGCCGTGGTTTGCGACCCACGTGGGACTGTCCTTTCTGGGGTACGGCTTCTTCGCCGCGGGGCTCGCCCTTTCCTGGACGTTCCTTCGGGACGGGGGGGACGAAGTGTATCGCGCGGCGGGAAGGTCTTCCCTTTACGGATTTTCGGCGTTTTCGGCGGGAATGGTGTGCGGCGGAATCTGGGCGTTCTACGCATGGGGCTCCTACTGGATCTGGACGCCCAAGGAGATCTGGTCGGTGATCCTCTGGGTCTACTTCGCGGCGCTTACCCACCTGAAGTTCCTCCCCGCGGGGGGAGGGTGGCCGGGCTGGGGGAGGCGGCTGGAGATGGGGGCGACCGCTGCCGGGTATTTCGTCATGCTCGCCACGTTCCTCGGCGTGAGCCTCCTCCTGCGCAGTTCCCACTCCTTCTGACCGCCGTCGCCCCCGCCGCGGTGACGCGCCCCGTCGCAAAATTGCAGCCGCCCCGGGCCCCTGGCTCGCGGGGGGAAGTCCCCTCGCCTACGCTCGCGACCTTCGCCCGCTCACTGCCGGTTCCGCTCGCCGTAAGCTGTATCGCTTAGTGGGGACACTCCTCGCCCGCATCCCGGAGGTGAATCAGGAATGTCCCCGCCGGCTCGCGGACTTCCCCCCGCATCGCCTGGGGGCCAGGGGTGCGTACCGCTCCTTGCAAGGGCGCCGGTTACGGCTTCGCCTCCGGGGCGGACTTTGTCCATTCTTCGCGGGGAATTCGCCCGCGTTCGTTTTCCGATTCCTTTTTCTGCCGGAGTTCGTCATATGATGGGAGGGATATGCAAATCGGAGCTTTGACAGGTACGAAATGATGCGGTCCGTGTGGCGGTTCTTAACCTCCGTTACGACGTATGCGTGGGTCGGGCTTGCCTTCTGCCTCGCGGGCGCCGTCGGCTCCGTCGCATTGGGGCGGTATCCCGATATCTTCTCCGACATGGATGCCCAGATCCTCTCCGGGTGGTTCGCCCGGAAGGGATTCCTGGCGCCGGGAGCGACGTTATGGCTGTACGGGCTGCTCCTCACGACGTCTCTCATGGCTCTGAATGCGACCTGCTGCACCTTCGACAGGCTCGTGCAGATTTTCCGCGGGAAGGTCACCCTTCGACGTCTTCTTCCCCACGTAATGCATCTGGCTTTCCTGGGCGTGGTTCTATCCCACCTTTCGAGCAGCGTGTACGGGGACCGAATCCCGGGCCTTTCTGTCCCCGAAGGCGGATTCGCGCCCGTAGGGGATACGGGGTGGGTGCTTGCGCTCACCCGACTCGATGTAGTAATGGCGCCGGAAGGGTATCCCAGGGACTTCTCTGCGGCGGTGACGCTGTACCGTGACGTGACGCCGGTTGCGAAGGGGGTGGTGCGCGCCAACGAGCCTCTCTTCCACGAGGGGTACGGCGTCTACCTCAAGAACTTCGGCCCGACGCCGTGGGGGTCAAGTTACGCTGTGTTCGACGCGAACCGGGACCCCGGGGCCTTAGGCGTGCTCGTCTCCTCGGTCCTCTTCACCGTCGCGAACCTGCTGTATCTCGTTTTGCAAAGGAGAGAGGATGCGTAGGATCCGGCCCAGGCCGCTGCGAAAAGGAGACGTGATAGCAGTCGTCGCTCCCGGGGGCCCCGTGGATCCGGGAAGACTCGCAAGGGGGCTTGCCCGCCTCAAGGCGTTGGGGTTCGTCCCCGAAACGCCGGATGGTCTGCTCGACAGGATGCAGTATA
>JBFFGP010000115.1:0-3786 GCA_041557435.1 Candidatus Deferrimicrobiaceae bacterium
AACCAGAAGCGTTACCGGAAGAAACAGCAGGAGAACCTGTAGGGTTTTTCTCTTCATCGTCCCCCTCGTCGCGGGAAAATGGCGCCTGCTCGGGACGGCCCCTAATTCTACCCGGAGATCTCCCGGGATTGCAAACCGGGATTCCGGGACACGGGATATCACCGCACCGGCCGCCTCCCTTGCGCCCCCTCCGTGCGGGTCTGTTTCCGGAGTCCTGCCAGGGCGGGCCGGGCCGGTTTTTCCTTGACAGTTTCCTGTATATTGTATACAGCATAGGGGGTCGCGTGTCCGCTGCCTCGTTCCCGGGGGGGCGGCGCGCGGTCGTCTACTGTCGGCGTGACCTGATCCTTCGCCCGATTGACGAAGACCATTCCCAGAGCCAAAGGAGAGCGTATGACAACACGAACATCGAAGATCATCTGGACGCAAACCGATGAGGCCCCGGCACTGGCGACATACTCCTTTCTTCCGATCGTCCAGCTGTTCACGAAGGGAACCGGCGTGGAGGTGGAGTCTTGGGACATCTCCCTGGCCGGCAGGATCCTCGCGAACTTCCCGGAATCGCTGACCGAAGCGCAGCGGATTCCGGATTATCTGGCGAAGATGGGGGAGCTGGCGCTCAGCAAGGAGGCCAACATCATCAAGCTCCCCAACATCAGCGCGTCCATCCCCCAGCTCTGCGAGGCGATCAAGGAGCTGCAGGCCCAGGGCTATAAGGTTCCCGACTACCCGCAGGATCCGAAGACCGACGCCGAAAGGGCGCTCCAGGCGCGATACGCGAAGGTTCTCGGAAGCGCCGTCAATCCGGTGCTCCGCCAGGGGAACTCGGATCGCCGCTCGCCGCTTTCCGTCAAGGCCTTCATGAGGAAGCATCCGCCCCGGAACTATCCGTGGCCCCCGGACTCGAAGGCGCACGTGGCGCACATGACCGGCGGGGATTTCTACCAGAACGAGACCTCCACGACCCTTCCGAAGGCGACGGAGGCACGGATCGAGTTCGTCGCCGCCGACGGGACGGTGAAGGTCCTCAAGGAGAAGCTTCCGCTGCTCGAGGGGGAAATCCTCGACTCGACGGTGATGAACGTCCGGGCCCTGCGGACCTTCTACGCGGAGCAGATCGAGGATGCGAAGAAGAGCGGCCTTCTGCTGTCGCTGCACCTCAAGGCCACCATGATGAAGGTCTCGGATCCCATCATGTTCGGCCACGCCGTCAGCGTCTTCTTCCAGCCCGTCTTCGAGAAGCACGCGGCGGCCCTCAAGCAGGCGGGCGTCAACCCGAACATGGGCCTGGGCGATCTCTACGAGAAGATCAAGAGTCTGCCGGCGGACAAGAAGGCGGAGATCGAGGCCGACATCCAGGCGGTCTACAAGATCCGGCCCGCGCTCGCGATGGTCGACTCGGACAAGGGCATCACGAACCTGCACGCCCCCAACGACATCATCGTCGACGCGTCGATGCCCGTCGTCGTCCGCGAGGCGGGGAAGATGTGGGGACCGGACGGGAAGCAGTACGAGACCAAGGCGATGATCCCCGACCGGTGCTACGCGACCACCTACAGGGAGATCGTCGAGGACTGCAAGAAGAACGGGGCCCTGGACCCGGCGACGATCGGGAGCGTTCCCAACGTCGGCCTCATGGCCCAGCAGGCGGAGGAATACGGCTCCCACGACAAGACCTTCCAGGCGCCCGGCAGCGGGAAGATCCGCATCGTCGACGCCTCGGGATCGCTCCTGCTCGAGCAGAAGGTCGAGGAGGGCGACATTTTCCGTGCGTGCCAGGTGAAGGACATCCCGATCCGGGACTGGGTGAAGCTGGCCGTGACGAGGGCGAAGGCGACCGGAGCCGTCGCCGTGTTCTGGCTCGACCGGAACCGGGCGCACGATGTGCAGCTCATCGCGAAGGTGGAACGGTACCTGAAGGACCACGACACCGCCGGCCTGGACATCCGGATCCTGCCGCCCGTCGAGGCGATGCGGCTGTCGCTTGCGCGGATCCGGCAGGGCCAGGACACGATCTCGGTCACGGGCAACGTGCTCCGGGATTACCTGACCGACCTGTTCCCGATCCTCGAGATCGGCACCAGCGCCCGGATGCTCTCGATCGTCCCCCTCCTGGCCGGCGGCGGGCTCTTCGAGACGGGAGCCGGCGGCTCGGCGCCCAAGCATGTCCAGCAGTTCGTGAAGGAAGGGTACCTGCGGTGGGATTCCCTCGGGGAGTTCTCCGCGTTCATGGCCTCGCTGGAGCATCTCGGGAACGCGTTCCAGAACGACCTTGCGCTCCTGCTGGCGGAGACGCTCGACCAGGCGATCGGCAAGTTCCTCGACAACAACAAGTCGCCCGCCCGCAAGGTGGGCCAGATCGACAACCGGGGAAGCCATTTCTACCTCGCCATGTACTGGGCGCAGGCGCTGGCCGCGCAGGCCAAGAATCCGGAAATGCAGGCCCGGTTCGCGACATTGGCGAAGAAGCTCGAGGAGAGCGAGTCGAAGATCAACGAGGAGCTGATCGGGGCCCAGCGGAAGCCGCAGGATATCGGCGGCTACTACCATCCGGACCCGGAAAAGGCGTCCCGGGCGATGCGTTCCAGCGCGACCCTGAACGCCATCATCGACGCATTCGCATAAGGGGCCCGGGGGGCTCGAGTGCCCCTTTCGGCGCCAAACGGGAGGGATCGGAAAAGGACGGGGCATCCGCCCCGTCCTTTTTTTCCTGCTTCCCGGTTCAGGGTTTCGGCACCTTCTGGAGGATGCCCGGGATTTCGCCGGCGGAGAACGCTCGCAGGGTGGTCGTCTTCACGTTCCCCTGGGAGCTGAGCGCCAGGGAAAATGCGGCGGCGACTTCATCGCTCGGGCACTCGCCGAGCACGACGTAGTCGTATTCCCCCATCACCATGTAGACCCCCAGCACCTTTCCGCCCATCTTCTGGTACAGCCTGGAGGATTCCTCGATCCGGGAGGGCGCATTCAGGAAATCCTGGCTCCCCCGCTCCGTCAACTTGAGCAAGCCGATGTATGTCGGCATCGTTCCTCCCCTTTCGTTCCGCGTCCCGGTATCCGCTTGTGGCCTGACGCTGCCGAAGATGCTCCCCGTCAGGGCGGTCGGAATTGGCACAGGTCCGAGGAATGCAGGAAGAAAGCGACCGTTCCGTGAAGAGAGAGGAGCATCCCGTTCCACCACTGCAGTGAAGGGCTGGCGGATGGTTATCGGGTTGCCGGATCGAGAATGGCCGATTCGGTTGGTTGGCGCGGGACGAACCTTCTAGTGCCCTGGTACTCCGATATCCTGCCGATGTCAATGGACGCTATTTCCCGAGCAGTTTCTTGAGCGTGTCCTCCGCACCCCGGGCAGCGTCCTTGCCCGGGATCTCCAAATTTCCCTTGGCCGCGTCCTCCAGCGCCTTCCGGAGTTCGTCCGCCCCTTTGCCCAGGTATCGTTCGATCCCCGCGCCGGACGCCGCGGCCGCCACCTGGTTCGCCAACGGCCCCAGGACCTGCCTGGCGATGTCGCCGGGGGAGTCGCCTCCCTTCCCCCCGAGATTCTGCAACTCGAACAGGGGAAGAACGACGGAAAGGGGTTTGCCGGGGAGCGCCGCCACCCGGAGCTCGACCTCGCCCTTTTCGATGACCAGGCGGCGGATCACCACCTTCTTTTCCCCCGGACCCCCGGATTTGTCGCCGGAGGGTCTCTTCGAGGGAGTTCCCGAAAGCGTTTTCCGGAGCAGTTCGATGTTCGACCGGCCCTCCTTGTCGATCTCGTAGGCGATGCGGGGGGAGAGGATCGTGACC